>CAJXUM010000393.1 GCA_913060855.1 uncultured Lewinella sp.
CTACAGCACCTACTCATATGTATCAAGAAGCGGGCACTTATGATTTACAATTCATTGCCGCTTTCGATGATATTTGTGCCGACACGCTCTTTTTACCTTCTTATGTAGAGGTAATGCGTACGGCCAAAGCCTCCTTCACATGGTCAGAAGAATTGATTAATGGGGCAGGGACGGGATCACTCCAATTCCAAAATACATCGACGAATGCCGATCAGTATTTTTGGGATTTTGGAGATGGTAATACCTCCGATGCCACCCACCCCAATCATCGGTACTACGAGAATACCCTGAAACAGGTCTATCTCCAAGCGATCGCCACTAATGGCTGTCCCGATGACACACTACTTGTGCTCACCCCTACCTTTATTCGAGGGCTCCAGGTTCCTAATGCCTTTGCTCCGGAACAAGGTGCGGGTGACGCGCAATGGTTTCTCCCGAAAGGGCTTAGTTTGAAAGAATACCGTTTACAAATATTTTCTCCCTATGGCGAACTGCTATGGGAATCCAGCGAACTTCATGAAGGAAAACCTGCGACCGGATGGGATGGCACACACAATGGCCATCCCCTACCCCAAGATGTCTACGTCTGGAAAATCCTTGCGGTTTTTGAGGATGGGACGGAATGGCGTGGGGTGAAGACGGAAGTGGGTGGGTATAAGCGGATTGGATCGGTGACTTTGTTGCGGTAGGTGGATTGTAGGCTTGGAGGTGGCTGGGGAGTGTTGCGGGTTGGAGGTCCAAGGATTTGGCTGGGGGTTGTTGCGGGTTGCGAGTTGTGGGTCCAAGGAGGTGACTGGGGGTTGTTGCGGGTTGTGCGTAAGCCGGATGATGATGATACGTAGAGGTATTGATGTGGTGGGACTGGGGGTGGTTCCGGTTGGAAACCGTGAAGCAGCGCCTTGGAACCGCGAACCAGCGTCAGAGACTTGGCTAGGGTGAGTTGCTGAGGACTTGGAAATAATTTAGAACAAAATGATAAATAATAGGGTCTAGGTTCCTATTTTTAGACTTGTACGATAAGTATATGTTTAAAATGTGCGATAACTAGACCCTACAATGGAGGATTTTAACGATAAAAAAGTCTTAATAACTGGTGGATCAAGAGGTATTGGCCGCGCGGTGGCGATTGCTTTTGCGGCGCGAGGCGCTAAGATAGCCCTGAACTTTCGGCAAGATAGTGCTGCTGCGACTGAAGTCATAGAGGCGCTGGAGGGCGAAGGTCATTTTGCCATTAAGGCCGATATTTCAAAAGCTCATGCCGTGGAAGGATTGATGAAGGCGGTGGTCGGTGAGTTTGGGCAGCTCGATGTATTGGTCAATAATGCAGGAATCTATATAGCGCATCCGATTGATGATTGTGATTATGCTACCTGGCAGCAGGCTTGGAGTGATACTTTAGGGCTTAACCTAACGGGTGTGGCCAATATGTGTTATTGGGCAGCACAGTTTATGAAAGAGAAGGATGGCGGTCATATCATCAATGTATCTTCTCGTGGGGCATTTCGAGGGGAACCTATGCATCCTGCTTATGGTGCGAGTAAGGCGGGTTTGAATGCGATGAGTCAATCCCTGGCGCAAGCATTGGGACCACATAAAATATATGTTTCCGTGGTAGCGCCAGGATTTGTGGAAACGGACATGACTAAGACCTTACTGGACGGCCCGGCAGGTGAAGGCATAAAAGGCCAAAGTCCGCTACAACGGGTAGCTAGCCCGGAAGAAGTAGCGCACGGCATCGTCTTTTTAGCGAATCAGCAATCTGCTTTTATGACCGGAGCTATTTTGGATATCAATGGTGCTTCTTATCTAAGATCTTAATCAAAGTCAATATTGGTACGCTGACCATTCCTTATTAGATTAACTTTTTAATATGCTCTATCAATTCGGCCTCCGTGACGGGATAGATAGGCAGTCGCAACATGGTATTTGAGGTACGGAGAATATCCGTTTCCCCCAAATACAATTGCTGCTTGGCATAAGCCATACATAAAATACTGACTGACATTTGTGTTGGTATGTGCATAGCGGAAAACCGATGCCCCATAGGGTACATCCTCACCACCGTATTGATATCTTTAAAAACAAGAAATGCTAATTTGTCCTCAAATTCTTCGATGTGCGTATCCATTTTAATACTCAACATCGCTTTCTGACGGGACTTGTAGAAACTATCGCAATTCCACCAGTTCAGTTGATCAATGGAAAAGTGGAAGTACCTCCGCCCCATGCTTTTGACCAATGTAAGTGGCTTTGCATCTTCCTGATGCCAATCAAAATTATAGCCAGATCGGAAGGCACGTGTCGAGGATTCACTGCCCTGGAAAAGGTGCATAGCCATTGGGTTACTGACATGGTCAGGAACAGGCAGTTCTACGGTGACTTCCTTCCGCAGCGATAATTCGGCATTTTTAGCGGTCGCTTCCAGTCTAAACTGTCCGGCTGATTCCAGCACACGATCTTCACATGTGGTTGGCAAACCGCTAAAAATAATCTCGTCCTTAGAAAAGACTTCCGTCAATTTAAGGGTCACTTGTTCCATTTGGGGATTGCCCAAATGATCTGTAAAACTCCCTGGATAAAAAGTCAATCGCGTCCCTTGTTGTCCCACAATCGTGGTACGTCGACTAGGATTGATCACAAAAGTTTGCGCAGGTCTACAAAAAGTCTGTAGAAAGGGCTGGAAAGCAAAAACCTGTCCCCCCTGCGGTGTCGTTGCCGGTACTTTAGTCGGTAGCGTCATACCTTTTTTGTTTTCTCATAGTTATTAAATCCCAATTCAATCAAGGCGAGTGTTTGAACTAAGATTAGATCGCTGTATGTGTGTAGTTCGGCTTTGGTGTACGTTTTCACCGTGGGGGCGATTAATGTTCGCAGTGTTAAACCAAAAGGATGGTTGAATAAAATACTGGAGGGTGATGTTTGTCAATTAAGAAAGTCCTAACAAATGTAATATTTCCTATTGACAAACACGAGTACTAAGGACACATTTTACAAACAAAAGGTACCTTTTTAATCTTTTACGGTGCCTATAAATAAGAAAACGGTCAACTCACCCATTTGTTTCATTCTATTCCTTTTATTCTATAAAGTATTTGATGAAGGGATCGCAACAGTTCATGCTTCCTAAGGGATAAGTTTTTTCTCTTCCTAAAAATATCATACCTTGACTTTTGTCTAAAACAAATAAGATAGGTATGAGACCATTAGCTGAGCGCATGCGACCCAATCATTTGGAAGATTATGTAGGTCAACAGCACCTTGTCGGGGAGTCCTCTGTATTGAGACAAGCCATCGCTACCGGACAAGTTCCTTCCTTTATTTTGTGGGGTCCTCCTGGTGTAGGTAAAACCACTTTAGCTAATATTGTCGCTAAGCAACTGCAAAGGCCTTTTTATACCTTAAGTGCAATCAATTCTGGGGTAAAAGATATTAGAGAGACCATTCAAAAAGCCAAAAGCCAACAATTTTTTAGCCGCCCCAATCCGATCTTATTCATTGATGAAATACATCGATTCAGCAAGTCTCAACAAGACTCTCTCCTGGGAGCTGTAGAACAAGGCATTATTACTTTGATCGGAGCCACCACTGAAAATCCTTCTTTTGAAGTCATCGCCGCATTGCTATCTCGTTGTCAGGTTTACATCTTAAAACCGCTCAGCAAAGAAGAATTGATCTATTTAGTGGACGATGCCCTGGCCAAAGACGAGGAACTGAAGAAGAAACAAATAACGGTTAAGGAGTACGATGCAATGCTACGCTATTCGGGAGGTGATGCCCGGAAATTATACAATATATTGGAGCTGGTGACCAATTTTCAAGAAGGAGAACAATTTGAAGTGACCAATGAATTGGTGACGCAAAAAGTCCAACAAAACATCAGCATATATGATAAGGCAGGGGAACAACATTATGATATTGCCTCAGCCCTGATCAAGTCGATCCGCGGGAGTGACCCCAACGGTGCGGTATACTGGTTGGCTAGAATGATAGAAGGCGGTGAGGATGTGAAATTTATTGCGCGAAGAGTCATGATTGCAGCAGCGGAGGATATCGGCTTGGCCAATCCCAATGGTTTATTGATGGCGACCACTGCTTTTCAAGCTGTACAGGCGGTGGGTTTTCCGGAAGCTCGGATCATCTTGTCGCAAGCAGTCATTTATCTCGCCACTTCCCCCAAGAGTAATTCCGCCTATATGGCTATCAATAAAGCACAGGCTTTGGTGAAACAGACTGGCAACCTGCCCGTCCCTCTTCATCTTCGCAATGCTCCAACACAATTGATGAAACGCTTAGATTATGGCAAGGATTATTTATACTCGCATGATCATCCCGGCAACTTTGTACAACAGCAGTACCTACCCGATGATTTAGAAGGCAAAATCATCTTCGAACCACAGGAGAATAATCCATCCGAAAAGAAGATTAAAGACAGGCTTCAGCAGCAATGGAAGGGGAAGTATCGGTATTAAGGGCTTTGGAAAAAAATAACCTACACGTTCGGCTTGCTCTTTTGATGCCAGGCGTCGTTGTTCGAGCCCTCATGTAGCTTTGGCTTCCCGTATAGTTATCGGGACGGTTCTCTGGCCTAGCCTGACAACAAAATTTCAGCGCCTTCTTGCGTATCTTATTTATTTCCAAATCCCTAAGCTCAACAGCTGAATTTTCTTGAAAATCTAGCGCCATACCTGTTTCAGGTGGAAAATCTATCTGGCTAGCTAGACAGGCACCTGCAACGGCCAGGTGAAGGACAGGGCAGTAATTTCTTCTATAAAGTGCTTCCGTATTCTGAAGCGTTATTTTCTAGCTTGTTGAACTAGTTGAAATCGGAAATTGGAAGTGGGAAGTCGGAAAAAAGGCTATGGCGGCGCGCGTTCCCCCTGTCTCTTCTGACGAAAAGCCAGGCAGGCTTCCGCCTACACGTGAGAAATCGCTGTAGCTAGGGTTGCTATAAGTTTGACCACTTGAATGTCGGCTCTATTTACTAATGAGTCGCGGGGCCTAAAACGAGACCCGCAACTCATCAGTTATAGTTAGCTTAATGTGTACTTCATTTACCGAAGGCCTTGCCTCCTGCAGTAGAAGGGACCAAAGGGATAGTCAGCACATTAGAACCTTTACTTAGCGTAGCATACCATTGTTTGCCTCCCGCTTTTTCTAATTCCCCGATCAATTCATAGCAAGAATCCATATAAGCAATCATTTCCTTTTTGGTTTTTCCACTTAGGAGTTCAAAGGATTCAATGACATTGATAAAGTCGGTTCTTTTGACCTGTATGTCTTTAATCGCTTTTTCCATGATTTCATCACTGGCAGGATGACCCAAATAAATCCTATCCTGGATAGACCCCAATTTGTAATCTACATTGGGCAAGGCGTAAGATGTATTCACCAAACCAGAGAAATCAAAATCATAAGCGACAGGAATAGCATGTTGTCCACCGGTACGGATCACATATTTGAGGTTCCGGCCCATGGGTAAGTTCCAATCTTCATTGCCGACTAGGTATTGAAACATAGACATTTTGGCAATCATTTGCTCGTTGACTTTGGCTACATCAGGGTACATACAATCGCACTCTGTTCCGCCCAAGCGCTCAGCCATTTCATCGGTATCTTCGATAATAAAGGCATATCGCTTCGTTTTGGGTAATTTCTTAGCCGTATCTACGTAGGTAATCTTGATCAACTTTACTCTGAGGCTATTAGGCGTAAGTTCATTGTACATTTTGTACGTCAAATACTCCTTCAGTACATTTTCATTTCCTGCTTTCTTATCGCCCAAACAGTGGGTAACCAATTTTATGTCATTGTGATCGCCGAGTCCTCTCTTTCTGAGATCCTTTTTAGAGAACTTAAGCTTGATCGGAGGGAATGCACAAACTCTTCTCCTAAACTTGCCACGTAGTGCCACATTGATTTCCAGCTTATGCGAGGTACCCGTGGCATCTTCGAAAGTCAAGCTAGCAGGAGATGACATTTCAACTTTTCGATTTTCGATCAGATTACTCCAATCGCTTTCCAAAGTAACTTCAAGCACATCGCCTGCAGTACTCATCCAGTCAAAAACAGTTTTAGTGGAGGCATCGGGCGGTGCCGAAGAATTAGCAAAGGCTGCATGGGATGCTATCAGCCAAGTGCATAGGAATAGCAATTTACGGGTTGTCATTAGGTTGGTGATTTTAATATGAACAGTCGGATTTTTAAACACTTTTCTTAGCTTTACATAGTTAAGGAGAAAAAAAAAGCAGCAGGGTTGCTCTGGCTTAATATTTTAACACCCTTTTAAGCTGTCTCTTATACACATCTCCGAGCCCAC
>CAJXUM010000394.1 GCA_913060855.1 uncultured Lewinella sp.
AGATCAGCCTCGGTCTCGTGGGCTCGGAGATGTGTATAAGAGACAGGTCTTGGACACCCCAATCGAAAAACTGCCCGGTATTCCCCTGAAAAAACCTTGGGAAGCTAGTATTACAGTAGAACGCCCCTCTTTATCCTCCGCAAGCATCGACTACAAATCGACCCAACAATTAATCCACACCCTTATAGACGCAAGAACGAAAGGTGGAGCAACACTACTCAATATCCAGTTACACCCGGATGGATACCTTCCTCTGATGGCAGATCATTCATTGAGGACCCTGGCGGGTTGGTGTTTTGTCAACCGCGATGCCATGCAAGATATTCGCCCTTGGATTGTTTCTCAAGAAGGAGGCATCCATCTAGCCCGCAAAAAAGAGAAAGCTGAAGTATACGCCTTTCTCCCCGTTTCACCTGATTGGCCGCTGGGAGAAAAGAAATCCTTTATACTGCGATCGCTAAGCACGACAAAAGAATCAGCAATCAGTATTCTAGGGCAAGCTGAAGACCCGTCTGCCGTTCAATTCACACAACAAGAAGATGGTCTTCATATCTCATGTACACGCGAACAACAGATGCAAGCCGATGGTCATTGGCCCTTTCCTATCGTTCTTAAAATAACGAGGGTAGAACCCAATCTCAAACCTCCGATTGTCCAGACGCTACCACCTAACATGGCACCATCCGGACCTAATCTAAAAGGTTTTTTGGCCCAGAAAGGAGACCAAGCTGAGCTACAATTGGGGTTTGAATATCGCCTTTATACCCCACCGGCAGCGCAGCAAACAGCCACCCATTGGCAAAAAACAGAATGGGTAAAAAGCACCCCTAATGGACACTTTAAACTACAACTCTCTGATCTCAGTGCAGGAGAATATGAAGTAAGAGCGATTGCCAAACACCCCAAAGTTGAAATTCCAGGTGAAACACTAAGATTCACTATTCCATCAAAATGACATTCAAAGCCACAATATGAGCACCGAAAAAATCATCAATTTTGCTATCATTGGCACAGGAGCCGTTGCCATCCATCATGTGAAAAGCATTCAAGAACTTCCCAATGCACGGCTGGTAGCTGTCTGTAGTTCTACCTCGGAAAGAGCCAAACTAGCCGAAGAAAAATTTGGCGTACCAGCTTACTATGATTACCATCGTTTATTGGAAAGGAAGGATATCGATGTGGTGTGTATTTGCACAGCTAGTGGTAATCATTTGGAACCTACCCTCGCTGCGGCCGCGGCCGGTAAACATATTATCACGGAAAAACCGCTCGAAGTGAGTATTGATCGCGCGGAGCAGATGATAGCCGCCTGCAGAAAGGCAAAGATTAAATTGGCTTGTATTTTCCAAAATCGATTTAATCCCGATTTTCAAAAAGCACAGGAAGCCATTCGAAGCGGGCTTTTGGGAGATTTAATCCTCGGTAATGCCTATATAAAATGGTTTCGGAGTAGCGAATACTACACCGGAAGTGACTGGAAAGGAACCCTAGCAGGAGATGGCGGTGCCGCACTGATCAATCAGGGCATTCATACCATCGACCTACTTCAATCTATCATGGGAGAGGTCAAAAGTATCTACGGGCAAATAAGAACAACCAAGCATGCCATTGAAGGCGAAGACCTCGGTGTAGCTATGCTTCAATTTGAGAATGGCGCACTGGGAACAATAGAAGGAAGTACCGCTATCTATCCAGGCTATCCTGAACGATTAGAAATTTATGGCCAAAAGGGATCGATTATACTCGAAGGAGGAAAGATTGTAGCCTGGCATGTAGAAGGTTCTGATGCGTCTATCGTCAACCCCAATGACGGGCCGGCTTCTGGTGCTGCTGATCCTAGCGCCATTGGTCATCAAGCGCATAAAGAACAAATTGCAGATATGATTGAAGCGATTGCGGAAGATCGAGAACCGATCGTAAATGGAGAGGAAGCTCAAAAAGCGCTGGCCATTATTCAGGCGGTTTATGCGTCTTCACGTAGTGGAGAGGTGGTGCTGCTAAAGGGGTGAGTTATCCTCCCTTTCCTCCTCAAGGAGTGAGTACATTCACCCCTTGAGGAAAGGAAATGGAGGAAAAAAACGGCTATTTACCGCCGCCGCCTCGCTTGGCTGTCATATCCATCACATTCCCTTCTACCTCAACACCGCCTTTAAAACCGTCGGCATTGAACTCTCCACTGATATTACAATTGTAACCTTCAGCGTAAACAGAACAAGTCATTTTGCTTCCGTCAATCTTGAGGTTCTTAAGCGGTGTCTTTTGGCCACCAGCTACTAGATTACCTACGTATTTACCATCTGCTTTTTTGATTTCCATCGTTCCTCGGTAGTCTCCATCAGGTGTTACCACCTCATATTCCCAACTGCCACTCACATCGGCCTTTCCATTAGATTGAGCGTTTACTGCTACTACACCCAAAACCAACATTAGGGTTGTTAATAATGTCTTCATTGTTATAATTTTGTGATTTAGGAAAACTTTTGAATTAAAATTCAGGCACTAAAAGTACTAATAAAAAACCAAGCAAATAAGTATAATATCTGACATTATTTGAAGTCATCTCAAAATCTACTAGCTGGGAAAAAAATATTTCGTCACTCAAAGGATATTTTGAAATGGCTTCTAATTCAAGGTAGTTGCAGCAGGTGAATCGCGAATCAAAAGAATAGATTGCACATAATCCGTCGCGACACCCTCCGTCAACTGGACACTATTCGAGGGCCAAATCAAACTTTCTAGGAAGGGAGACCCCGCTTGATCTAAGCGAAATAAGGTATAGTCTTTTTGCGCCATTTTCTTAAAATCTCTCACAAATAGCAGATTTGAATAATTAACCTCCCGATACGGGTTCTTGAGCAGTGCTTTACAATCGTGATAGATGTATAAAATGGAATAAATGGCACCCTGAAGTGGAGATAAGGGATCCTTATTTATCATGGCCGCCAACCATCGAATATTATCAATATTTTGCCGATATATATGATTAGCCCCCCATTGGCCATAACTATTGCCATTGGCAAAAAGTGATTGATGCCGAAGAAAGTTCTCAAAAATAAGTGCCTCTCTTTGACTTGAAAAGACATCATCATTCCTGGCCTCATAGGTCGCAATCGCTAATTGGACCACTTCTTGAAATAGCTCAAAGGATCCACCTAAATAATCTCGCATAGCCGAAGACTGACTATCAAGTAGCGCATTAAAATCCGATGCTAGAGAATAGAAAACGAGGTAATTATCATTATTCATATCCACCAAATTTTCTAGTGCTTCCACTTTGCTTTCCAAAAAGCTTGGCGCCACTTGATTCGGCAGTAAATCCAACATCATCCATTGTGCATTCCTAGCCTGGTGTTCCACCTCAATTCCAATTAAACTAAATCGTTGATCAAGGGGTAAAGACTGATAAAGCGTCCTCACTTTTCGCCAATGTTGCTTGGCCTCAGTGGTCCAACTAAAAGTCCCTTGTAGCGGTTCAAAGAGTCGTGTCAAAATCATTTCATCCCCATCTTCAAGGTATTGGGAGAGGAAATAACAAAAACTCAGTGGTAACTCCGGCACATAATAATCCAACCAGTCTTCTTCCGCTAAATGTTTCAACATCATGAATTCCAACTCATAATTAGCTGCTATCCCATGCGTTTCACCGGTCATGATAAAGCGATGGTTGTCCATTGCAGAAGTAAGAGAGGCTAGGTTAATCGGGGATTCCACAGAGATAGTTTGAGCTTGATTCTCCAGATAGTCAAATACATCACGGGGCATTTTTTGATTAGGCCCATTGGCCTTGGTACAGGCCAGAAAGAACAGGAAAAGTAAAAAGAAAAGCTGTGTAACAGTACGGGCTTTCATAAAATAGTGATTAAGAGCTCCTCTGCGATAGGTCACAAATATAAAGGGCTAAATGCGCCATTTGCAGATCGACTATTTATTACTATGAAAACGATAGCAAGCTGGAAAAAGATGGATAAAATCTACACTTTAACAACTTCATTCATCCAGTCTCAAGATCCACTTGATTATTTGGCGGATTTATGCTAAAATGGGATAGAATAACGCGCTGCCTGTATCTTTCAAGGCTTCACTGCATTATATAAGTGGCAACATCCTCAAGGTGGATGCTATTTGTCTCATACCAAAACGTGCAAACTAATTTCATTATGACAATTAAATACCAACCCTCCACTGGCCGAATTGGCATGCTCCATTATTTATTGAATGCTAAATTAGGTCGCCTTCTTTTACTCACTGGATTAGTCTTTCTTTGGTCCTGCGGATCAGAGACAATTCCAGACGAAAACACAACGGATGATACGGTAACCGAACAAGGTGAGCAAGGCTTTGCTCGTTTGGCGCCCAATCGTCCTTTCAGCTTTGCCGATGAGCAAGAAGGAGAAACTTTCGTTATTGAAGATCCAAGTCAGGAAAGCACCTGGACCACTCAATCAGGTACGGTTCTAAGCATTCCTGCTAATACAATTCTTGACCCACAAGGGAACTTAGCCACTGAACCTATTACGATTCGCTATAGAGAATTTAGAGAGGTAGCTCAGATTATTTCTTCTGGTATACCGATGACTGTCAAGCAAGAAGACGGTAGTGAAGAATGGATGCAGACTGCTGGTATGTTCGAAATCCGAGGCTTTCAAAATGGCCAGGCCGTAACTATGGCAGAAGGAAAAAGCATCAAGGTAGATTTCATGTCGCCAGTAGATGGTGAGTATGATGCTTGGTCATTAGATGATGAAACGCAGGAATGGACCAATTTAGGACCAGGTGCTAGTCCAGTGGAAGTGCCTAGATTGCGGGACTCCGATAGCATGATAGCGCAAGAAATTGCAACATTGAAGGAAAAAACAGCTACCGCGCCTACAAAGCCGGCCTATGAAAAGCAAAATGAGATCAGAATTGATGATCCCGCTAACCTGAATCAATTTCCAGAACTTCGGGATAAAACATCACACCTGTTTGTATATGCAGGGAAAGATGCCTCCAAAGCGCCTAAGAACAATACCTGGATTAGAGACAAAGACTGGTCGCGGTATGAACTGGCAGCAGGCCCTGAATCAGATAGCTATGAGTTGACGCTCTTAGCAGAGGATACCACCTTCACAATGCTGGTCAAAGAAGCACAGCAGCCAAAGGATTTAGCGGCAGCTAAGGCACATTATGAGGCTTTAATGGCTGAGTATAAGGCTAATCTTGTTACGCTCAGAGATAAAGAAGCCGTTTATTCGCAACAAAGATCCTATCAAAGAACCATTCAGGCGCAAGGCTTCAGGATACACAACTATGATATTCTTTGGAAGAGCCCTAGTAGCATTCCATTGATGGCTGACTTCCAATTTGAAGATATGCCTGATGCTTTGAAAGATGCTGTAACCGTTTATTTTGTCACCAAGAATAATCAAGTCATCGTAGGTCTACCCAAGAATAATTGGAATGCCTTCCGATTTGACCCCAACCTTGACAATAAACTAATTGCGGTATTGCCCGGCAATAAGGTAGCCCTTTTCAAGCAGAGCGAATTTAAAGCAAAAGAGGAAGAACTCAAATCAGCTCGAAAAAAGAAGTATACTTTTGAGATGGATGTGCAAGAAACACCGATCCTACAGTTAAATGATTTAAAACAAGTCATTCAAATGGCCAGTTTATAAATAAAGGGACATCGGAAGCTTTTTAAGGTTTCCGATGTCCTCTTTTTGTAAATAAATGCCCCACCGAGCCTGAGAAAATGTTTAACACCGGGTGAGTTTCTGCTTATTTATCCCGCTTCCCGGTTGCGACTGTTCCGAGATAATCGAGACCTAGAATGGGTTTAATTCTCGTTCTTAACTAAGTACACTATTCGCCTTTCTATTATTGTATTTTCGATGATTCGACAGCTTTGCTTTTTATTGGTCTGC
Source organism: uncultured Lewinella sp. (assembly GCA_913060855.1). GTDB lineage: Bacteria > Bacteroidota > Bacteroidia > Chitinophagales > Saprospiraceae > DT-111. Next base: position 5,904 of record CAJXUM010000394.1, read on the forward strand.
CTGGGTTTAGGACCATCTGCCTTTGCCCAATATCCTGATATTATCACTGATGATACCGTGACGGTTTACCCCGTGCGCATCAATCATAAGGTAGGATTTGTGGAAATCTTCCCCAACAACAAAGCCTATGAATACATTCCTCCCATTTACGACTATATCGCCGAATTGAATGTAGCCTGGCACACGCCGCTGCCCAAAGAGCAGCTTTCCACTTATCGGATTTTTGAAAGGGACGAAAAAGTGGGCTTGCTCGATGATGCGCTGAGCCCTGTTTTGCCCAACCGTTTTAAACGTATTCGCGTACTAGCGTCTAATTTTTTTGCCGTAGAACAAGACAGTTTATTCGAATTGATGGATTCTACTGAAAACTGTCTCTTATACACATCTGACGCTGCTGACGAAGAGGATA
>CAJXUM010000395.1 GCA_913060855.1 uncultured Lewinella sp.
CTACACTATCCTCTTCGTCGGCAGCGTCAGATGTGTATAAGAGACAGGTTCTACAGAAGGGCTAAAATGCACTGCCCTTGCTTTTGGATTGAATGGTAGTGAAGTCATCTCTGCGGCCCCTACCTACCTGTCGCTACTTTCTTACGCTGAGCAATTTGGTTCGCCTATCAACATGGTGCCACTGGATAAAAACCTGGTGCATGACTTGGATGCTATGGGAGGTAGAATCACCAATAAAACCGGGCTCATCTTTGTCTGCAATCCCAATAATCCAACGGGTACAATTTTACCTGCTCAACAACTCAGAGATTTTTGCAGCGATGTTTCTAGTCGGGTAAATGTGTTTGTAGATGAAGCCTATTTTGAATTTATTGATCAGCCCTATCCATCTATGATCGAACTGGTGAAGGAAGGCAAAAATGTAATCGTCTCTCGCACCTTTTCTAAGGTATACGGCCTGGCAGGAATTCGAATGGGATACTTGATTGCCAGACCTGACATTGCCGCACGGATTCGCAAGAACAGGATGTCAATGCTGAATATAATGGCGATCCAAGCGGCTAAGGCGGCATTAACCGATGAGGCCTTCTATAAGCAAAGCATAGCGAAAAACGCCGAGGCAAAGGCGCTGATTTACGATACACTCAACGACCTTAAATTGGAGTCTGTACCCTCCAGCACTAATTTTGTTTTCTTCAAGACAGGTCGCGATATCAAAAAAGTGATTCCAGCCATGAAGGAATATGGTGTAAGTGTAGGCCGCCCCTTCCCTCCCCTTACGGACTGGTGTAGAATCAGTACGGGAAAAATAGAAGATGTAAAACGCTTTAATAAAGGGCTCAGAAAAATGATGACCTAATAAGAAATAGGCGAGTTATCCTGTATTTTTTTGGGTTGCGGAAGGTTGTTGTAGGTTAATGGCCTGCCCAAACCTATCTTAAGCAAGCGCAATAAAATAGGGGATAACTCATCTAAAAACTCTGCGCTGGGAATTTGCCAGGCACCCCTCTGAAATAGTCATTGATAAATTGCATGTCCGCTTCCATATCATCAGTGGTATAGAAAGGCTCTGCGATTTGTACCCGCTTGATACTATAATCGAAACGGCAGAGTAAGATGGGAACTCCAGCGCCTTTAGCAATATAGTAAAACCCGGTCTTCAATTCTGCTACTTTTTCCCGGGTACCCTCAGGTGCGATACAGACCGCAAACGCTTCTCTTTCGTTGAAAATATCCACTACCGCATCTACAAAATTATTTCGTTTAGATCGATCAACTGGCACCCCTCCCATTAGTTTCAAGATAGGTCCTAATGGAAACTTAAAAAGAGAGGCTTTTCCTATATATTTGATCTCCTGCCGCATGATACTTCTAGTGAGAATCCCGATGGGGAAGTCCCAGCCAGAAGTATGTGGCACAACTGCTATAACGTGTTTTTTAGGATAGGTTTTTATAGTTGTTTCTACCTTCCACCCAAATAACCCCAGTAGGAAGGCACTAATTTTAGCAAACATACAATCACTTTGATTTTTAAAGTCTAATAATCCCCTCAAGGTTTACAAAAAAAAAATAGTCTTACGGGATAAGTTAGGAATAAATTCAAGATTACTGCTTGTGCTTTATTTATAACTCATCTCTAATGGCTTAGGTACTAGATAAAACGGAATATCGATGAATTCAATCCTGCAGAAACTACCAGCGCTCCCACTCCCTCTTCAAGAAGAAATTGCCGCGAAGGGAGAAGTAAAACAAATCCCAAGTGGAATGGAAATCCTACGGGAGGGTCAATATGTAAAGGCGATTCCACTCGTACTCAGTGGCTTGGTGAAGGTATCAAGCAAGTATGAAGACAAGGAACTATTGTTGTACTACATCGAACCTGCTGAGAGCTGTATCATGTCTTTTTCTGCCGGTTTATGGAATTTGCCTAGCAAAGTCTTCGCCGTAGCAGAAGAAGATACAGAGGCCATTTTACTCCCAGTCGCGCTAGTCAACGAGTGGGTCCGAGAATACCCCGCTTTGAATCGGCTTTTCTTTGGACAGTTTAATAAACGATACGACGACCTCTTGCATAGCATTCACCAAGTTTTATTTCAAAAAATGGATGAACGTTTACTGAATTATTTGAGAGAAAAAGCTCACCTCTTGGACCACCCTATCCTCGATATTCGACATCATCAAATTGCGAGAGAAATGGGTACTGCCCGAGAGGTGATTAGTCGTGTCATGAAAAAACTGGAACAAGAAAAACTAGTGATCCAACATCCTCATGGCATTGAAATTTTATAGGACGCGTCTAAATAGAGGTGGACTGATTTTTACAGCCAACTACTTTATAAATCACGCCATTGCTTTTGGTAAACAGGTATAACTCGCCTTCATTATCCAAGCCTAATCGCAATTGCACCCGTATATCATCCGCAATAGTTCCTATATCGGTCAATTCGCCATTAAATTCTATCTGCAACTTGTAAATGGGAGCCTGTTGCCCATCCTCTATAGCTGCTACATCGGCATAAAATATGGTGCCACGGGGAATATCTCCAAAAATATACTTGCCCTTCAACTCCGGAAAAGACTTACCCGCATAGACAAAGCCACCTGAAATGGCATTCCCTTCATCATGATCATATTGAACCGGAGCATACGTAAAGCCTGCATCATCTGCTGGAAGTGGGTAGACGAATTCAGGATTAGCTTCTACATCAAACAAAAAGTCCCCTTCCCGCTTCGGCCAACCATAATTGGCCCCGGCCTTTCCTAGGTTGAGTTCTTCGACGCTATGTTGACCGATATTGGTTATGAACATTTTTCCTGAGCCCGTTTCATCCCAGGCTATCCGATGTGGGTTTCGAAAGCCGGTAGCCCAAACTTCGCCCTGGGCAGTCGGGTCTTCAACGAAGGGATTATCTGATGGTATGCCGTACTGCCCATTGGCACTATTTTTCCCAAGCGGATCAATCCGTAATACAGCACTCCAAATTTGTCCATTATTATCGCAAAGAAAGGGATACCCTCGAAGGGCCGCGCCGCCATCACCAATTCCCAAATACAACATGCCGTAATCAGCCTCCCCCATTTTGGCTAAAGGGTTAAAAGTTAACTCTTGCATTCCATGGGCTTGGGTAACCATATCGGCCCGTAAAATTTCTCTTTTGGAGCCAGAAAATTCCTTTGCGGATGGCTGATCGACTTTCCATTCTGTCACGACCCCTTGCATAGCGCTCTTAATGCTATCGGGAATCGCAAAATCAGCTGGTTTGGCATGAGCCGACTCAGTGTGAACAGTATAGAATAAACCATTCTTATTGAATTCGGGATGAAAAGCAAAACTACCTAAACCAGAACCATGACCAGGATTGTCTATGAAATCAGGAAAAAATGATTTCATATCCATGTATTCCTTAACTGCTTGATTTTGAATCTCATACATTTTACCTCTAAGGTCAATCAAGAACAGGCGGTCTTTTCCTAGTGGCAACATCTTATTAATTCGCGCTTTCGCGCCAGCAGTAGCGCTTGCGGGAACGGTCAACCATTCTTCCAATACTAAAGTCAGATCTGAGGTGGGGATTTTAGCGACAATGGGATTGAGAATAGCTCCTGGGCGATTTTTATGATTGCGTTTCTCTCCCACCGAAAACTTATGAATGAATCCTAAAAGATGTTCTAAATCCTTCTCCTCCAGCATAGGAAAGGGAGGCATATATTGCTTATATTTTTCAAACATGCCCTTAGCTCTTTCATCTCCACTTTCGATGACTGCTGGTGCATTTTTGATAAAAGTAGCTAGCCATTCTTTATCTACCTCTGCGGTTACCCCCATCAGATTGGGACCAATCCCATTCTCTGAGAAGTTATGGCAACTGGCACAATGTTGGTTGAATAAAGTTAAGCCACTTTGTATTGATAACTCATCTCGAGCATAAGTTGCTTTCTTTTTGGTCTTTTCTACCGTTTCTTCTTCCGCGGGAGGTTGATTACAAGCCATAAAACCGGCCCCAAGGCACAATAAAACGAATAGTAAAAATGAAGTACTTTTCATCAGTCCACTTTGATTTTTAAGATTAAGGACATAGTGCTCACCCTTGTAAAAGGTTGCCAGACTAGGCGTTTAGTTGTTTTCTACAAAAGGCTAAGCAGCGGCTTACTTCCTTTACGGCATCCGAGTCTGCTGGAATTTTATACTCCAACTCTACCGTGGCCGGAAACTTGTACCTTTCGGTGCTCATTAAGTTCAAAATTTGACCAATAGGGGTATCTCCTTCTCCCCAGACCTGATTCTCTTGTCCATTAGCTGGATTACGGCGATCTTTCAGGTGCATACTAGAAATGCGTTTGTGGTGCTTTTTCAGTAGGTCCAATGGCTTTTCATTACCCGCCGCCACATAGTGACCTAAATCAGGATTGAGCATATTGTATTTGGATTGCAGTAAAGCGGTATCCCAGAAGTCGGGCGTCTGTTGGGTATGACCGTGATAAGCTACTCGCATCTTATGTTTTTGGGCCATCTTCCCCAGTTTCATCGTATGCGCATCATCACTGGGGTGCTCTAATGTTACATGAGATGCCCCTAAAGCCTTTGCTGCTCGAAATCCATAATCAATCTCTGCATCGGTATTACCTTTACCAAACGCACTAGGTTTAAAACCATAAATCTTAACCCCAGCAGCTTTGTACATTTTTTTAAGCTGCTTGAACTTATCGAGGGGAGCATTCATCCGCCATTTGGCTACGGCCTTATTGTGGGCTTCCATCTGGGCACTGATCTCCTTCATCTCTTTACTTTCCGCTTCTGTCAGGCTTCCATCCCGTTGTTTTCTCCTTAGCCCGAAAAAGGCTCTTCTATCCACAGCACTTTCCGGCATACCCGCAAAAGACTCAGCAGGACCGCCCATCATTTCGATGGCACTTACTCCACTTTCTAGAATATATTTTAGGGTAGCTTCTGCGCTTTGATCAGGCATACTTCGATACGAGTAAGTAATTACGCCAATTTGTACCCCATTGATTTTCGAGTTAGGTTTTCCATAATTTTTTAATATAGCTGGAGCGCCTATAATCTGTTGGGTAGGTAGTAATAAACCCGCTGCCAACAGGGAACTAGTTCCGATAAATTTTCGGCGAGAGATAGATTCTTTTGCTTTCATTTTTTATTTCTTTTGTTCAATTGATAGAAATACTATTGGATCAAATTAAGCTCATTCTTGAAGGTAATGCGATTCATCTGCACTAATATTTGCCCTTCCTTAGCTTCAGGGTTTTTAAATACCAAATAGATGTTTTGAAAATCGCTCAGTTTACTCACATCAAAAATGTAATCTTTTTGAAATAGTGCACGAACGGTTCGGCCACTAGGTCTTGGACCTACCTTCCCTCCTTTTTCCCACTCTGCCCTAAGTTTTCCCAGCTCTGCTTGTACATCAATCGTTAGTGGGGTCACTTTTTCTGCGGTTCCGATCAATGGGCCATCTGGTGAATCCAGGTGTAATTCTATAATACCGCCAGCGGCGCCATTTCTAGACGGGGCTTCCGCACTGATGGCTATCTCACTGACTCCTGTCAAATCCAATTGCTCGTAAGCGAGCCATGCCCCATCTTGGATAATGTTAAACAAACGGCGTGGCGTGGTCAATAGCTGTATTCCTTCCGCACTATCATAATCTTCTGGGTTGATTGTCGGATTTCGTAAGGCTATGATCTTTTCGCTGGAAAGGGTTTTCAAATTACCCACTCCCTTATCCGTATAGGCAGCCCTTAACAGATAACCTCCTTTCCCATTTTCTTTCGCTGGTACTATGGTTGTATAGTTTCCAGCTAGTGGAATATTTTGCACGACTGGCTTTGGATCGTTTAGGCCCATGATATACTCTACCATTAAGGTCGCCTGCTCCGGTGATATATCAGGGTGCGCACTCATAGCGTGTTCTCCCCAAACACCAACGCCTCCCTTGATAATCTTTTCAGCGATCACTTCCTGGCCTTTTTTATCGCGCTTATACTTCTCGGCTACCTGTAGATAACTCGGTCCAATAGATTTTACATCTATGCGATGACAGGAAAAACAATCACTTCCATCTATCAGTGATTTTCCTTTGGAGAAGGTCACCCAATCGTCCGTACTGCGATGATTTTGTGCTATTTCAATCGGATCAAAACCCTCGGGCGCATAGTCAAAATTGATGGCTACTTCTTCCGCTTTTATCTTCCCTTCGGCGAGCGTTCCATCCTCTTTGTCTTTCACTTCAATTTCTGTCTCTTATACACATCTGACGCTGCCGACGAAGAGGATAGTGTAGA
>CAJXUM010000396.1 GCA_913060855.1 uncultured Lewinella sp.
ACGAGATCAGCCTCGGTCTCGTGGGCTCGGAGATGTGTATAAGAGACAGATCTAGCAGTCCTTGCTTACTCATAGTATTCTCTCTTTTAACTTACAACAGACCTACTATTCGCAATACTTTACGGAAGGCTCTACCTACAAAATCATCTAATAAAAAGTTGACATCGAAACTTCTTTCCACAAACCAGTACAGTGCCACTGCAATGAGGAAAACAGAGCCGTAGATTAGTACTTTAGGGTAATTTTTGGATAAGCGAAAGAAATACAAGACTGGAAATATCAAACAGATGATCGCCAATTGCCCCAATTCTACGCCCAGGTTGAAACCCAGAAGCGACAAGGTCATGAATTCACCTCGGAGTCCAATTTCACCTAATACGCTAGCGAAACCGAAACCATGGAACAGACCAAATCCAAAGGCGATCAACCAATCTCTTTTCCCAAATAAGGGACTAATATTGTGGTAAGCCGCTAGCGCAATAGAAAATGCGATGATAGATTCCACCAATTGAGAAGGCAAGCGAATCCACCCTAAAGCCGCTAGACTCAAGGTAATCGTGTGAGCAATCGTGAAAAAGGTCACAATTTTCACCACATACATCAAGGCGGGTCGAAAACGTTCTACCGGCGTCCATGTCTTGGTAGCCGCCGCTAGGCCTTTCGGGCTCAATTGCTTGTGCACATCAATATCCTTTAAACTCCATTTCTTCTTTTCTTCCCCTTCTTTCTTCTCTTTACGGAGTCTACGTACGACCGCCGGAAGGACCAAGGCCAATAAGAACAGGATGTGATCAATACCGATCCAGATGTGCCATACTCCTTGCTTGATCATCGCCCAAAAACCTTTCATCACCGAGGATTCCGTCAAATCCAGCTCCTGTTCTGTATCGCCACTATCAAAAATAAGCGATACTTGGGCTTCATTATCAAAAATACCGGCACGCCAGTTATAGGCGACCACTAACAAACCTTGGTGAGTGGGGTCTTTATCAAATAATACTTCATATTTAATGTCTAGAGCATCCGGCACAGCGGTAACACCTTCTAGCTCAAAATTCAGTTGGACAAATTCACCTAAATCATCTAACTCCAACAAGCCTATTTCTGTAAACTTGAGCGCATGTGCCCCTAAACTTGAGCGAAAGGCAACCCTACCCAGTACATATGCTTTGATTCGATCCAGGTGAGGATTCAAACCATCCATTGTCAGGCCCTCTTTGAGGTCCAGGTCTAGCGCTTTATTGATATCCTTTGTGGTGATCTCAACGACTCCGCCAACCGTATTTTCAAATACTTTGAGGAAAACATAACTCTGATCAGGCGCGTGAGCACTGGATTGAAAAGGTAAGGCCAAGAGGAAAAGGCCAAGGAGGAGGGAGAGTTTTTTGGTAAAATAACTATTCATAGATGATTAATTTATCTCAGGAACTTGTGCCATTTTTCTAAATAAAAGGCTGGTTTCCATGAGTTCGTCATAGGTTCCGCGTTCAATAATCCGACCGCTTTGCAATACATAAATGCAATCGGCATGACGCACGGTAGAAAGTCGATGAGCAATGATAATAATCGTCAGCTCATCTGCTATTTGTTTGATAGATTCAATAACTGCTTGTTCGGTAATGCCATCTAAGGCACTGGTGGCTTCGTCTAGTACCAAGAGGCTAGGCTGTCGATAGAGCGCCCGGGCCAAACCCAATCGCTGCCGCTGTCCACCACTCAATCTGACGCCCCTTTCGCCCACTACGGTATCGTAAGCTGCCGGTAATTCGGCATGAATAAAATCATGGATATTGGCCATTTTTGCGACCCTCTCTAGTCTGGTCTTATCGATATCTTCTTCTTTCACGCCGATAGCAATATTTGCCCGGATAGTCTCGTCAAAGAGGAAAACATCTTGAGAAACATAGCCGATTTGTTTTTGCCAATGCGGGGCTGTTGCAACTTGTAAGGCTTGTCCATCTATCAAGAGCTGTCCTTGTCCAGGTGGCAAAAGGCCCACGATGATATCTACCAAGGTAGTTTTACCCGAACCGGTGCTCCCTACAAAAGCTACCGTTTGTCCTTTTCGAATATTGACATTCAAATCGTGTAAAACGGCTTGTTCTGTATCGTCATATTGGAAACTCAGCTGTTGGAGTTTGATTTCTTTTTCAAAAGGAATAACTATGGCATCCCCCTCTAATTGCAAATTATCGGTCGGTATATATTGTAAGTCGGTATACAGCTTATTAACGACTGGAAAAGAATGTTGAATCGTAGCCGCCGCCGAGAAAGCACGCTGCAAGGCTGGCAAAAGCCGATAGCCCGCCAAAGCATACAGGCTCAACAAAGGCAAGATGCCTTGCAATTCCTCGCCTCGCATCAACAAGAGCACTACGACCGCCAGGATACTGCCAAAAGCAAAAACTTCGATGATATAACGAGGTGCGCTAACGATCAAATGCACTTTGGGGTGAATATTACTATGCTCCCGAGAAGCCGCCTCAAATCGATTGTAGAAAAAGCCTTGCGAACCATACACTCGAGAAGTTTTGATGCTAGTTAGCGCTTCATTCATGCTCTTGAAACGCTTTAAATTTACCTCGACTCTTTCCTCTCCGATCCGCGATAAGAAGTGTCGTCGCCCTAAATATACTAGTCCATAGGAGGTACCTAACACGATTGATACGGTAAGCGCAATCTTAACATTTACCAATAATAGCAATAAGAAGATGAGTACAACTACCACCATTTGCGTGATCAATTCTAAAATAGGTACCAATACACCGGCCGTAAACTGGCTCACCTCTAAAATGAGGTTGGAGAAGAGTTCGGAGGTGTTTTTATTGAGAAAATAACTGTAAGGACGATTGAGGTAATTGCGGAGTAGACGAGTACATAAAGCATGGGCTACATCCCAAGAATATTTATGTTGCCACCAACTCGTAAAAAGTGCCGATGCCTTAGAAACCGCTAAAAGTGTGATGACGCCAAGGCCTGCTGCTGTCAACATGGCACGAGGGGTTTCGAATCCTCCGGCCTCATACATCCAAGCCAACCAAGCATTAGTTGAGATCGCCTCTGGCTCTGCTACCAACTGCATAAATGGAAAGATGGAAGCTATTCCCCCCAATTCCAAAACAGCCATGACCAAAATAGCCAGGAACAGTAGGACAAGTCGAGATCGTTCTTCGCCAGTGAGAATAAATTGGAGCTTTTTTATAGTATTTGTTTTTTGCGAACTTGATTCTGTCGTGCTAGATTCAAATTTCATCCTTACATCGTAGCTATCTTAACTATATACGTGTATCTAGGAAAATTTGGATCTCACTCTTAATCACCTACGCAATCGCCTAGCCTTTGTTTCGAAAAGAAAAACATATGCCCAACATCTTACATTTCGGGCTAATTGTATTTGGCAAATCCCAGGTTAAATAGTTTTTTTATATATTTGCACTGTTTATATTTTCCCCTCCCTTTTTATTTCTCTATTCCCTTTTGGTGACTACTGTGATATTTTATTTATTCTATTGGTTCCTCTATTAGTCCCAATGGTGTTTAACCTCAGTCATTCATTATGAACAAGTCTATTCAAAAAACATTGATTCTAACGCCTGCGGATGTACAATACATCATGCAACATATCGGCCCTGATCACTTAATGGATGATCTGATCAGCCGTTTGACGAAGGCTTTCAAATCTTTTGATCCTACCCAGACTCACATCCCTATTCGCTCTGGTTTTAACTATGAAGAACCCGCACCAGGTTTGATCGAATGGATGCCACTTTACCAAAAAGGAGATCAAATTGTGATTAAGGTGGTGGGATATCATCCAGATAATCCGAGTCAATTGGGTTTGCCTACGATCATTTCGACTATTTCATCTTATGATACGACTACCGGACATTTGGTAGGTTTGGCAGATGGCGTATTGTTGACAGCACTGAGAACGGGGGCAGCCTCCGCCGTGGCTAGTCGATGCCTCGCCAAGCCGGACAGTACACAACTGGGTTTGATCGGTTGCGGAGCACAGGCGGTTACGCAATTGCATGCACTTTCACGCATATTTGATTTGAAAAAAGTGCTGTTTTATGACGAGGACAAGGCTGCAATGGATTCCTTTCCGGCACGTTGTGCTGCGCTGAATTTAGCCATCGACTTCCTAGCTACCGATATGAGTACCGTAGTGGGCGAAGCTGATATATTATGCACAGCCACTTCTATAGATGTAGGCGAAGGACCTTTATTTGATGACCTAGACACCCAAACTCACTTGCATGTAAATGCGGTAGGGTCTGATTTTCCAGGAAAGGTAGAGTTGCCTGTCAGCTTATTGAAACAGAGTTTCGTTTGTCCCGATTTTATCGATCAGGCATTGAAGGAGGGAGAATGTCAACAGCTTTCTAGAGAACAGATCAGTGCTGGTTTGCTAGAAGTCATACAGAATGAAGAGAAATTTCAGCATGTACTAAACGAGCGTACGGTATTTGATTCAACAGGTTATGCCCTAGAAGATCAAATCGTGATGAATCTATTTATGGATTACGCCAAGGAGTTGGGTAGAGGGCAAGAAGTAAGCATTGAAGGTTTACAAGAAGATGCCAAAAACCCTTATCACTTCTTGGGGACTGCCAAGAAAAAAGAGCTGAATCACGTCCATCAGTTAGTACTAAAAGATATGTAGTAAGAATTACGGCAACTACGACTCAACACCTTATTACTCGGTGACAATACTACTTCAAGAGCTTTGCTAAGCATTTACTAAACCTAATTTATTTTAATTGTTCGAATGGGTATTCGACGTACTTCTTCATATTGATCTGCGCCAAAAAAAGCGGTCGATTGAAAGATGGTAATTTCCTTAATTCGTAAGGGTAATTGATCCGGACGAAACCGGGGATAGTTGAGTGTCAATTCGGGAGCAGGAAGAATACTATAACCGATTTTTTTGTCTTGTCTTTCATTCCAGTTGCGTACGAAGGTTTGAACAAAGGAATCAAAATGAGCAGCAAAATCTTCATCCAAACCTGTTTCTCCCTTAGCCGATTCAAGCGATAAAAAGTCATCCTTGGATTGGAGAAACAAAAGTTCTTTGGCAAATTCGGCGTCATCTTTGACATCTATGACGTAGAGCATGGGATTATCAGCTAAATAAGCTAATCCGCTCAACGTAAACTGATAATCATAAGGGGCAAAAAAGGTGAGTGGTAAATCAATGGTTTCGTCGTCGTCTGTTAAAGCCTCCACTTGGTAGGAATAACTGAAGGGCAAATCATACCATGAAATTTCCACCGGTTTACACCAAAACCGTCCGCCTACAATAAGGAGGAGAGAAATGAGAATAGGATGAAAAGAAAAAAGTGGGAGTTTTGCAAAACCATCTTTTCGTAAGAAAAGCCATAGTAAAGTGGCATCGACTGCGATCCACATCCACAAGCTAATGCCTGTGAAAAACAAGATGCCGATATGCATCGATATCCATCCAAACAACATAATGAAAGGAAGCTTGCGATGAAAGAAGAACAAAAAAGCTCCGAACTCAACGAACATGACGAACACCTTCATCACGCCATTAACAGGAGAGAATGCTTGAACAATTGACCAGATGGTTTCACTATCAAACTGACTCAACCAGCCATTAGAAAATGCGGCTGGCAAGATCAGAGGGAGTTGATCATAGCGAATCCAGGTCCCACTTAATTTTCCCCAACCTGGCAGCCAATAGTGCGCGGCATATAGACTTCCTAAAACTAGTATGAAATCAAGAATAGGAAAGCGTTTATTGGCCAGGTACAGTATAAAACAAGCAACAAAAAGAATCGAGATGCGTAACAAGAGATAAGAAGCGGTCCAAGAAAAACCGATTAGAAAAGTGAATTGCCATATCATAGGTAGCACTACGGTCAAAAAGGGCAAAACGAATACCGGACGCCACCAAATAAGTGGAATAAATAACAATAAAAGAGAGCGGTCTAGTAAGTGTGCTTGGTTGAAATAGAGGTTGAAATCATACGTGGAATATTCCCAAGCTAAGATCGCAGTGGCAACCACCACTAACCAACGTAAAGAAGATCCATAAGCTAATTTTGACCATGAATCAAAAAGCTGATGTCGAAATATGACCACCAATACCGTGGTAGCTAAAAGCGGAACAAGACGCCAACTTTGAAAGCTTATTTTGAGGAGTTCTCCATAAATAAATGGGGCCTTAAAGCTTTCAAAATCCAAATGAGTTGCCCGCATTAATAACCTATCTCTGTCTCTTATACACATCTGACGCTGCCGACGAAGAGGATAGTGTAGA
>CAJXUM010000397.1 GCA_913060855.1 uncultured Lewinella sp.
ATCTACACTATCCTCTTCGTCGGCAGCGTCAGATGTGTATAAGAGACAGTTGTCCCACAGCGGAATGTGTCAAAAGTAGTAGGCGGAAGTGGATGGATAGCCACTGCTTATAGCAAAAATCCAGTGCCCACTAATAGTGGCGTAATGTTATTCCATGGTACTTCATCGGCTGGCGGCAAAGGATACATCGCAGCGAAATTAGCGAGACCTACCGGAGATGTTTATGTGGTGGTTACGCCCTATCAGCACAAAACGAATGAAGTAGTTGTACTGGTCGACATCATCGAAGAGGCGGCTTTGGAAGATGGGAAAGTAAGCGTCGACGCCGATTATATTGCCCAACAAATCGAGCAAAATGGAACGGTAGCGCTATATGGTATATATTTCGACTTTGATAAGGCGTCTATTCTGCCCAGCTCCAATACTGAAATGCAAGCTGTAGCTGATTATTTACAACAACACCCTACCGTTAACTTATACATCGTAGGACATACCGATATGAGGGGATCACTTTCTTATAATATCGGCTTGGCAGAAAAGAGAGCACAAGCTGTCGCTGATAAACTTGTGACTGAATATAAAATTGATCGGGCACGGCTAGAAGGAAAAGGCGTGGGCCCGCTCTCTCCGGCTTCGACAAATCAGACAGAAGCTGGACGGAAATTGAATCGACGGGTGGAGTTGGTACGCAAGGAATAGGCAATGGTCAGAATGAGGTTCCGGTCGGAGACTGGGAACCAGCGCCAGAGGATACCAATATCCTAGACTTTTATGGTTCTCTGACAATTTTTGTGCTTGGAGTCAGCTAAAACTTTGATCAATGCTCTCCGACAGTAATCGTCAGGACGCTTATGATCTTCACTTTAAGCTGACCACAAAAATTGTCAGAGAAGGACTTTTATTTGATTCCTATTGAAGTTTTGATTTTAATTAAACCCATTTCTATCCCATGGCTAGTTTTTCCAAAGTTTTATTCATTCTCTTTTCTAGTTTGGCTGCTGCTGCCTTCGCTATGATCATGTCTCGCTTTTTCATCCCTAAGGATGTAGGGTTGATAGGTGGGGCTATGGTCCTAGGGTATGGCGTACTAGGTCTCGGTATTGGCCTCATCATTAGCTTGCTGATCCGAAATAAGATCCCCAACACAGTACTGCTAGGGGTCAATCTTGTCTTATTCCTGTTCTTATTCATTTTTGGAATGCGCATTTACCAGCAAATACAAAAATCGAATGCAGCGGCTCAGCAGGAGAGAGAAAGACTTCAAAAAATGACGCCAACGGCACCGGCCAAACCTATTTCCTACCCAGCCGCCACGACCATGGGCATAGGTATCGCCCAACCCAAACTAAATCCGAAGAAAACATTATACTTCTATCCAGCCCCAAAAACGGACGAGCTACCGGAGCAACTCACACCCACCGACAGCATCACTTTCAAACAGCTGCCAGGAGGTATTGATATTGCGACGGCTCCCCCTTGGCTAGTCCCAGAAAGACTCAAACTCGACTACCAGATTTTTCATTTCCTAGTTCAATCTCAAAGCAGATACTTCTTACAAGTAATAGGCAATAAAACGAATGGCCAGACCGCATGGATCGCCAAATCGCAAGTCAACTACCAAGACTGGGCTAGTTTTCTACTGACCGTTCCTGCTGTGGAACCCCTCAATTGGGAAGACAATCCCTTGCGAGCGAAACCACTCAGACATGCCACCCCTCTTCTGGAATTTAATGCTCAAAACATCCTACAACCCCTGAGAATTGAAAACAACTGGATACAAGTCAACATCCTAAATCAGGACTACACTCCTATACAAAAGGGTTGGATTCGCTGGCGCTCAGATGCTCAACTTTCTATTACGTATCAGCTGTTGAGTTAAATACACTGTCACGCAAATTTCTTCACAAAACGTTCAACTATAGTAGGGCACATATTCCTATTCATAGGGTTGTCCCCTATACGCTAAATTCCATTTTCATCATCATTAAAACACAAGCTATATGAAGGCCTTTATCCCATTTTTCTCACTCCTACTTTTGCTCAATATCCTAGCCTGTGGCGGCGGAGATGCATCCACCGCTGAGTCCACCGCAGTAGAAGAGACCGAAGTGCCCAACGACATCGCTGGAGCCATCAAACAAGCCCAAGAAGTAATAGCGCAAACCAGCGAACTACAAGAAGGTGAACCACTCAATTTCCGAGAACTGCAAGCATTTTTACCCGAAAAACTAAATGGTCTAAAACGCACCGCTAAATCAGGGCAAACGAATGGCGCCATGGGTTTCAAGATTTCACAAGCCGAAGGAAAATATGAGACATCCGATGGTAGCACCATCAAAATTGACGTCGTTGATACCGGCGGACTCAAAATGGGGCTCATGAGCATGGCAGCTTGGGCCAATATGGAGATCGACAGAGAAGATGACAAAGGCTATGAACGCAGCACCACATTGAACGGTTTCAAGGCTTTCGAAAAATATACGCAACGAAATAATAAGAGTGAATTATCCCTATTGGTTAAAAATCGATTTGTCGTGAAAGCAGAAGGAAGAGAGGTAGCCATGAAAGACTTGAAGGCGGTTGTGGGGGATATGCCTTTAGGGGATATGAAGTAAGTGTGGAAGTCGGATATCTGTGAGTTGAAAGTCGGAAAGTCGGAAGTCGGAATGTCATCGGGACGCACCTTTGTCTTGTCATTTCGACTTTCATTCCCATTATTATTTTGATTCTATAGGGTCGGATAGACTTGTGTCTCTTCAGAGCATGTCAAATCAAAAAAAAAGAATTCAAACATGAATAAAGTACTTATTCTTCTGTTATTGCTGATCCATGTAATCGGAAACAACCTATGGGCACAATGGGGTAATACGCCCAATGATAATGCCCAACTCAGCACCGTGGAAGGGGTGAAAATAAATACCCAGGCCTTTCCTGGTCCAGACAACGGTTGGTACATTTCATACACTAATTTAGTAGTGAATAACCAAATCTTACATTTGGCCAGGATCGATAGTATTGGCCAAATCTTATGGGATAAGGTGATACAAGAAGATACGCCTGCCGGTAGACTCAATGCGGCCATTGTACCAGACGGTGAGGAGGGTTTGATCATTGCCTGGACAGATCGCCGTGATCAAAGTACCGCCTTTATTTATGCCAATCGCTTTGATGCCAACGGGGATAAAATGTGGGGAGATAGTGATGTGCGAGTAGGTCAAAGTCGGATTGAGGAAGGCTGCACCAAGATTATTTCAGATGATAATAATGGCGCCATCATTACACTTTTTGATGATGATCCTCCAGTTGGCGAGTTTAGAGGGATTTATGCCTATCACTTGCGCGCCAATGGACAAGTAAGCTGGAGAACCTACCTTTTTCCTGGCAGTTTTGATTGTCAAGGTTATGATATAGATATAGATGGTGAAGGCGGGTTGTTGAGCATTACTCGATACTTACACCCTCTTGAACAAGAAAATCAGGTTCGAAGCATGCGATTGGATAGCAATGGGGTGAAAATTTGGCCGGATGAAACCTTCGATTTTGCTACTTTATCCCAACCTATTGGGATGAAAGTTCAGTCCTCTACTCGGAGCTATACCTATCCTCGTATTTTTTTCAACCCGAAAGTGGGACCATATCTGCTCTATTTTGAAGTGCCGGGGCTTCTATTTCCCGATGAAGTCATCAAACACCGAGGGCATCTGATGAATATGGATGGTACACATGCCTGGGATCCCAATGGCATAACATTAAACCAACCCTCACCGCTGTCGCCTGACATTATGGGGATTGTAGATACCGCTGGCAGTCTCTACTTTAACTACCACACTGATTCCGATTTTGAGTTACAAAAAGTGATGCTCGATGGGACACTTCCCTGGGGAATTGGCGGAGTGGCCTACAGCTCGGCCTCCCAAGGTGCACCGGATAATCTAAGTCTTACGTCCTGCAATGATATTATTATCTGTTACGATGGGATCGAAAATATCGTGTATACGACAAGAATTTCAGCTGATGGGGAGCTTGTTTATACGCCTGCGGGTATTCCCGCTTCTGCTAACGCCGTCAGTGCGCAAGATTTTGATCCGGTCAGCGTAATCAATTCGGCGGATCAAGTACTCCTGGTTTGGACCAGGGATGAAAATGTGAGTGATGTGACAATGGATATCTACACGCAGGGCATCAGCAAAGAGGGCCTATTGGGCAACACTTTGAGTGCTACTCGACAACTTAGCCCGCAAAAACTTTCTGTTTATCCCAATCCAGTAAAAAACAGCCTACAGTTCCTGGCCGATCAGCTGACCGAGCAAAGTCACCTATTGGTACAAGACTTAAATGGAAGAACCTTATTCTCCCATTCGAATATTGGGTCTAGTTTTCAATTGAATACAAGTAGCTGGCCAAGTGGAGTATATATCCTTAGGGTACAAACGGAGGAGGAGATTTATGTCGGAAAAGTCGTGAAGGAATAAGGATTTAAAAAATAAGCGAGAACAAGTTGCGGGTTAGGAATGGCTAGCTGTCTCTTAAGCCGCAACTACATCGAACAATCAACAGCTCCCAATTAGGATTGGCTCGTATTCCCCTTCTCTAATATCGCCTTGAAATAAGCCATCAAATCAAAGGAGTGGGGTTCAAAATATTCATCTAATACCTGAAGGGTCAGTATACGATCCAAACGAAATTCCCGATGCGCTTTCCGCAGGCGGCACCAGGCGATGAGAATCCAATTTTCTTGGGTATGATAGAGCGCCAGGGGTTCTATGGTTCGCTCGCTAGTTGTCTTGGTAGAGATGGCCTCATACTGCAGGTGAATGGCTTGTGAATGCGTGATGGCCAGTTGTACAGAAGATAAATAATTGCTAGTTGTTACATTGTTGTAATTCTGGAAAAATGCGATTCTATTGGCCAATAATTCAGCTTTGTCTTTGTCTTTATAGCGGAGGATCGCTTTGATTTTAGTAATCGCCTCATTGTAGTTTTGCACCAAAGAAGCGTCTTTGTTTCGCGAAATAAATTTTTCAGCGGTGATTAAGGCATTCGCCTCTGCCTCGGTAAATGCCACTGGTGGTAGTCGATATCCTTCGCCCAAAGAATAGCCTCTCCCCTCTTCGGTACAGACCGGCACACCTGCCGCCTCCAAGGCTCGAATATCTCGATAGATTGTGCGTATGCTTACACCATGTTTTTCCGCCATTTCGGTAGAAGTAACCAGTCGCTTGGATTGTAATTGTATCAATATCGCGGCTAGCCGCGATAGGCGAGGACTTTCCATAGTATACTTTAAAAGAGACTTAGAAATAAATCCCTAATATAAACTAAATTCAAAAGTTTGCAGATAGCTTACCTCCACGGGATGGCCATTGACCAGTCCAGGAAACCATATTTTCTTCAAATTCCGCAGGCCCTTTGATACCTGCTGTTCCAAACCTGGTGCAAAGCTTTCTACTACTTCAATTTTTTGTATTTTCCCTTCGACGTTCACCGTATACCGTACGGTGATCTTACCCTGGACCATATTCTTTTTCTCTTGTTCAGAATATTTTATTCCATCTTTCAAATCTTCCTGGAACCCAGCTAATCCATTAGGGTACATAGGGAATCGATCGGGCACACCTGCCACGGTTTTTTTTTCATCAAAGAAGTAACGGACCTCCTGGTAATTCTCCGATTTCAATTTTTCTAATGACCAGGGTACCTTGCTCGTTCCACAGGCAGTAAGCAAGCTTCCGATCAATAGGCAATAGCAAAGTAGGTGTGATGTAGATGCCTTCCTCATAAAATCAGCGAGTCTTTGTCTTAAGCAATTCGATTTTTTTGGCTAATTGGGGTAATAAATCCTGTTCAAACCAAGGGTTCTTTCTTTTCCAAATGTTATTTCTTGGAGAAGGATGAGGCAAAGGAAAATAAGTGGGGAGGAAGCTCTCAAAAGCACGGACATTCTCCGTCAAATTTTTCCTAGCCAATTTACCGAGGTAATAAGCCTGCGCATACTGTCCAATCAGTAAGGTTAATTGTACCTCTTTCAAGCCCTCCAATATCTGTTGATGCCATTGTGGCGCACATTCTTTTCGCGGAGGTAAGTCCCCTGATTTTCCCGTACCTGGATAACAAAACCCCATGGGCACAATCGCAAATAAATCAGGATTATAGAACTCCTCGGCACTCACTCCCAGCCAAGCCCGGAGGTTTTCTCCGCTTTTGTCGTCCCAAGGTATCCCGGATTCATGTACTCGCCGCCCTGGTGCTTGACCGATGATCACAATCTTAC
>CAJXUM010000398.1 GCA_913060855.1 uncultured Lewinella sp.
AGTAAGATTTCATAGAACAAGAACCTTCTGGAATATCCATAGATCCTAGGTCAGCGGCATCACCAACATCATTTCCTTCCAAGTTGTCGGCAATCAAACCGCCAGCAAAGAAATCAACAACTGTGATTTTTGGAGATACCATGTCCATTCCGTTAGGAACAACAACATCAGCATCTACACTTCTTTCTTTAGGGTTACAACCGTTTACGATAACAACCTCAACAGAAACAGGACCAACGCCATAACCACAGAACTCGTAAGTACCTGCGTCATATGCTTGGTCACCACCTTCATCTTGGATTTCACCGTCAATGTAAATGTTGTATTTTCCCCAGCAAGTTGCTCCATCTTCAACTGTTACTGTGATACAAGCATCTTCCTCATATCCTTCAGTTTCTTCAGGACAAGTAGGCTTAGAAGCTTCAGCTGTAGCAGTGAATTGAGCATCTTTAGTTTTGAAGTAACCTTCATAACCATCCCAAGGATAGCTATCTTCAAAGATGTCATCATCGAAAGGACCACCAGTGTGATAATACACCAATAAATCTCTTTGGAAGTTCCAAACAGAATTGTTGCCTAAAACAGGCATACGGTTACATACTTCAGCAACTGCCGCCCAATAAGCCGTACCAGGCTGAATGAGGTTGTCACTAAGTGTGTAACTTACAGAATAAATACCAGGATGACCAGGAAGTTCTGCAATGGTAAGGGCATCATCTCCTTCGCAGATTTCTACTTCTACTAGAGAGTTGAGCAATTGCGCACCAAGGTAGTCAATGAAAGTACCAAGAACAGGAGCGGCAGCAAAGTGTACAGGACCAGCGCCTGTTACTTTGATCAACCAGCAGTGATCATTAATACCTTCGTGATGGTCTCCGTTCACAGAGTACCAAGTTAATGTAGCTCCATCTTGGTAACACTCAGTTACTGATAAAGCAGGAGGTAGACAGATGTCTACGCCAGGTTCTGGGCCAGCGTCGTCTTGTCCAGATACTGGAGTCAATCCAAGACACAAAGTAGCTACTAACATGAAAGCTAGTTTCATCCATTGTGCAGGACGAACAAATGTAAAATTCGTTTTTTCCATAAGATTACAATTTGCTTAAACGAATCAGGTTAAAAAATAAGATTATGAGAAAACAAATCTAATACATCCTACTCCAACTTACTTGCTGGCAAAAGGGTCGTCGTACAGCCGTTTGCAAGAAGTGAAGAGTTAGAATCGCATAGACTATATCTTACTTTGAGTGCACATACAATTGGGTCGTCAATTTTTGTGCACTCTTTAAAGTTTTATTGATTACAGTCTTGAAAAGCCTAGTAAAAGTTTGGGTCGTCGTCGAAAAATTAAGGCTTCCAAGAATTAGGTCGAATTTTAAAATATCTTAAACGAATCTTAAAACATAATATATGTCAAACATACAAGACCTACAACTTCATGCAGGGCAAAATAATAACATCAGGATTTAATCACATGACAGGATGATCTATCTGATTGCCATGAAACATAGCAATAGGAAAAAATCATAAAAACTCCTTATTTCCTTATAGGGATGGATAATGAAATGCTTATCGGAATAATAACTGAAGAATATGAAGGGTAATTTGAGGAGTGTAAATTTTTAGTCATGGGATTGTTTTTGTCAATATTACCAGCACAAATGTAACACATAAAATATATAAATACCAAAATTTTAACGATAAGTTTTTAAACTCTTTCTCAGTATCAAGTGAGTAGGTCTTTCTAGTCTTACTTTCAGTATACAATTAATCTATCTCAAGTATTATGTCGTCAATTTTACAAGAAGCATGTCTTTATTAAGACGCTACAAATATAAAATATAAAACCGAGTCCTTTATACCCTAAAAGGGGTATTTTTGACATTTATTAGCGCAAAAGTAAATAAAGAACTGCTGGTCAATCAATTATAAAGAACAAAAAAAAAACTGCATCGACCTTTTTTTTGATCGACAATGCCTTATATCAGTATGTTTACAGGCTTATCGCTTGCACCTGATAGGCTATACTAAACAATAATCATAGGCTAATTTGATCAAGCCTGCTGTATTGCTTACGCCCAACTTCCGCATAATATTTTTCCGATGTACTCCTACGGTCTGATCACTGATGAATAGTTCTTTGGCAATTTCCTTATTGCTTAAAGCTTGGCTGATCAATCCCAAAATCTCTAACTCTCTTTTCGTGAGGTTATATTTCTTCACAAATCGATCTTCGAAATCAATGCTTCGCCCAGATTGTAAATCCAAGGTCCCATTTGTAATTGTACCTCCGTTGAGATGGATACCTTTACCTATATAGGTATTCCCCTGGAAAATCTCATGAATAGCTTCTTGCAGCTCAGCATAAGGCTGTCCTTTCAATATATATCCATCTGCCCCCAGTTTGAATGCCGTTTTAACAATTTTGGCATCACTGTAGGCACTTAATACTAATATATGAATGGGGATTTTACTTTGTCGAATGTACTCTATGGCATCAAAACCATCTTTGCCTGATAAATTTAAAGCTGTAATTACTAAGTCGGCTTTCGACGTTTTTACTTTCTGAATCAACTCTTCTCCACTACGAGCAACATCTTGAATTTTAACCTGATATTGAGGCATTTGACCCAATACAGTTTTCAGACCTTCAATAAAGATGTAGTGGTCGTCCGCAAGTAAGGTTCTAATTATTTGCATGACACCAAAAATTTGTAATATGTTATGGGATTATTGCTAGGTCAAAGATATTTCTATACTCAACCCAAATGTAGAAAGCAAAATTTGTAATTGTTATTTTACAAACCGCATCTCCTCCATTTTATCCAATCATCTAAGATAATGGAATAGCAATTTTGTTCTTGTTATTTCTTCGTAGTAATCTCTGTGGCCCGTATTGTATATACAACAAAAAGGCCTGATTGTAGATTATTTACTTGCGGTTATTGCTAAAATTGACTTGCAATAATAGTAACCTAGGGTAGAATTATGGGAATTTAAGCTTTTTCAAGCAAATATAAAAATTTATTACACATAAGCCTTTTTCAAATACATGTGTCAATTATACTACAACTGGGCTTTATCACTTAGTCCAGCACCATTCGACGAGAAATGACCTCTTCTTCTACTGCTAGCTGATAGACTAATAATCCGGTCGCGGGCAAGTTCTTCCGGTTTAATACAATTTGATGGTCTCCTTGGTCCATAAAGCTAAGTTGCTGATAGACGATTCGCCCTGCTATATCAATAACTTGAAGATTGACCTCTCCAGCCTTTGCTAAATAGAAGGGGATAGTCGTTTCTTCTCGGAAAGGGTTCGGAAAATTCTGATATAGGCTATTTTTACCCAGCCCTTGCTTAGGTTTATCATCAAAAGCGAGTGCTATACCCATCCCTTTCATCGACTGATCATAGGCCAATGCTGTCGTCATAGCACTATTAATAGTTAACCAATCACTTAGCTTCCCGTTTGATTTTGCCATAAAGGTTAAGTAAAACAAGTCCATCCCCTCTTTAGCCGAAGCATTATCATTCCAGCTAGTCGTCAGCATCCCCTTTTCTCGAAAATCTCCAAAGTTATCATCAATGTCAAGCTTCAAATCTCCAGTCTCGATATCGATTAACGCCAATTTTTCTACCGCAAAATCTACACTAAACTGATACCCCATCACGCCGCCATTGGTTTCTCCCAATCTAAATGGAACCGTCACTACTTCTCCTTTCGCTACAGATCGATCCGAGGTATGCACTATCAGCGATTCCGCCAGGTCTTCCGGGCTCGCCTGTAGGTTCGTAGCGGCACTTTCGTTTACATCTCCCACCTTCACCCCGATAAAATTCAAGCCAACCAATCCGGAGGGTACACTGGCGAAGTCATAAGTCTCAGGTATTTCTTCAGCAAACGGATTACTAGGATCTAAGAAGGTGTGATCAGCAGCAATGAATCGCCAGGATGTGTTTTCATTCGGAAAAGCTAGATCTATTCCCAATATCGCTCTCCGCATGAAGATCAAATCAATGGTAGATACAAAATCATTCCCATCTATATCTGCCGCAATAATTTTATACGGTGTAGCCAAATCTTTTATCCCCAAAATATGCTGTTGGATCAAAATTAAGTCAACCGTTGTTACCCCATTGGTCAAACCACCTCCTTTACTTACTGAAAGCTCTGTTACTTGACAAGAATACAAATCTGTAAAGTAATAGTCTCCTTCTTCCGAAGTCGTAAAATTATAGGCTGCCTCATCAGATAAAGCCAAAGACATATCTACATTTGCAATCGGCGAACCTGATTCTGTCGTGACTATACCCTCCACCTCTGCTGTCATATTAGCACAAATTTCGCTATGCGGCATAGCTGAAAAAACATTGTCCTGCATCAAGTTAATCTTCGTGTTATTCATGATCACATCATGCAAGGATGTTTGCTTAATCCAGTCTTTATCTGCCTCCGTCAGCATAGGATCCACCAAATAATAAAAACGATCACCGTCTCTAAGTGTCTCAAATTGATGGGATATAATTGCCATAATAGTTTCACCAAACAAGGCACCAGGCATCGGACTTTCAGCCAACATACCCACCCATGGATCTATGTCTTCAATATCAGCATACATCGACAGTAAACGGGTAAATACACCTGCGTTGGAATTGATTTGTTGAAAGAAATCATAAGCGGGAAGTCCTAAAGAAGTCCTAACGGTATTGAAATCAGGTAATCCTCTTTCTCGTCCCCTATTAATATTGATCGCCGCCAAGTCCAAACCTCCTGCCCCCGGAGGGCCAAATAAGAAATTGCGGACATCATTGATCAGCTTAGGATCCATGTTTTGCTGAACCTGTGTGGCCATCCCTTTGAAAAAAGGATCGATATCTCCTGTTTCTATAAATGTAAAAGGATTGAAAAAAGCATCCTGCAAGGATAAGTTACCCTGAGGGATTACTTCACCATCATTACCAATTCTTCTGATTGTACTGTTTAATAAGGTATGACCTAAACGAAAAGCAGCTGCCGTGAATACATTAGAAAGCTGTGGATTGACGCCCGCTTGATACCCTTCATAAGCAGGAAGATTTACTCCCATCGCAGGCAACCATTCATCGTATACAACAGACTGTATCAAACCACCAACTAGCTTTCTGGCTTGCTGATATAGCGCTTCATCATCCCAATCGGGATGTTTTACTGCCAGTTCATCACAAAGTCGATTATGCTCACGCACAAATAAGGTATGAAATGAAAGTAATAAAGGATTCTCATTCGCTCGTACATCACCCGCCACGAAAAACTTATCACTAATACCCGTAGCGTTATCCATTTCAGGTGCCGTTTCATCATACTCTCCTGTTAACTCACCATCCGTTGTATTAAAAGGCAGTAAATTACCAGTAGATACCTTCAACCTCCCTCCTTCAAACGAACGCAACCAGTCGGCTCTTTCTACATCAGAACCATATACACCAGAACCATCCAAAAATGCGGTGATCATATTGGGATGCTGTCGAGGATTCTCTGCACTCGTCCCGGTAGCAGGATCAAAAACATTACGGTGCATAGGGATAATGGCTATCCCCATACCCAATGGATCAAAGTGAGGATCTCCAGTAGGTACCTTTATAATGGCAGGCTCCGCACCTTCTGGTGTAAGGCCTATATCATGATCTATAAATTGACCAAAAACCCAGCAGAAATCACTTAGGCTAAGTGGATCGTTGATCGGGCTTTCTTGAGAAAACAGCGTATTGCTAATCGTCCTAGGATTGGGTCGCTCCAAACCACCTGGGGCAGAAATACTATCCGCATAAGCCGTCGAAACCAACCGTAATAGATTAGAGCCAACAGCTCCCCATTGAGGTTCTACTAGATTGTTAGCGGAACCATCATAGGTTCGATAGTTATCCGTATCCGAAATTTGAGCAAAACTGTATAGCGAAAAGCTAACTAGGATAAAGCTAAGTAAAAGTCTTTTACACATACTTTTCTATTTAAAGTCATGGGATTTGCTTAGTGTCTTCACAATCATAACTGCACGCATTCCTTCATCGTATGATCCGAAATAATCTCAGATTCATCTTATACTATAAAATACGGGTTAAAGTTGCCAAAACAACAAACAGACAAATTAAACCGCCTCAAGAGACAGGCAGAATCTCTGTGATTGAACTTCTTAGAAAGGGGATGACAATGCAAGGTCATTCAAGTAGTGGGATAAAAAGCAGCTCAAAAATAATCAATTCCAGTATTGCTAGTATACTATCTATTATAT
>CAJXUM010000399.1 GCA_913060855.1 uncultured Lewinella sp.
TATCCTCTTCGTCGGCAGCGTCAGATGTGTATAAGAGACAGAGCCTATCAAACCTATACCGACGGAGGTTTCACTTTGCCACGACCCAATGTTCCCTATTTTGACCTGGACAATCCTGATTACAGTATCCGAACAATCAATGACTATGTCGTCAATTCTCGTTTTGCCATCCCTGCTACTCTAACCACTACCCATGCCATTTATCTGCAGGAGCAAATCAAGGTTGGTAGGTTTTCTGCACTCTTAAGTTTACGAAACGAATGGTTTGAAGACATTACCAATCGACAGACGAAAGACGAAAAGTCATTCAGCAATATGGCTTTGATCCCGCGAATTGGGCTGAGTTTTGAACTTAATTCACACGTAAATATCTATACGACCTATCTTGAAGGGTATCAGCCACAATCCAATACCGTCACCCTCATGCCTAATACTGGAAACTTTTTCTGGGCATCAGAGTCCGCCGCTCAATTCGATCCTTTAATCAGTGATTTAAAGGAACTGGGCATAAAGGCGGAGTTGCTAGGCGATCGATTAACCTTGAATGCTGCCATCTACGAAATCAATCAGAAAAACATTTTGATGAGTGCCAATGACCCCGAAAATCCAGACCGTTTGGTACAACGAGGGGCAGATCGAAGTAGAGGTTTTGAAACAGATATCGCCGGATACCTAATGCCAAACTGGCAAATTAATGCCTCCTACAGCTATATTGACGCAGAGATCGTATTCGACGCGGATGAAGCACTTATTGGAGAAAGAAAAGAAAATACGCCTATCCACAGCGGGAATATCTGGACCCGTTACAACTTCGAGAATACCTCTTGGTTCAAAGACCTCGGCATCGGATTGGGCATGCAAGCGCAGGGAAGTCAAATCCCCTGGTTTAGCCGGGCATTTGAAGTTCCAGCCTTCACTATTTTCGACGCGGCCATCTATTACACCCCCCTAAAAAGCAATATGCAAATAGCACTGACCGTCAACAATCTGCTGAACGAAACCTATTGGTTAGGTGCACAAACCTTTAGTCGCTTATTCCCTGGTGCTCCCAGAAATTTCACTTTGTCAACCACCTTTAAGTTCCAGTAAATAGCGCTTAATGCGCATTTGGACAAACTACTAAAGGAAAATCATCAGTTTTATGCAAACACGTACCGTAGGCCTTTTGGCCAAGCAGGTATGGAGGAATACCGTTAAAAATCGGAGTACAATTTGGCTCTTTGGGGTTTTTAATCTGCTATTACTCTGTGCTTTGCTCTCTGGCTATCAATATATGCATAGCCAGCAACTACTGGCCTTAGAAAACAGTGAGGAGGTGAGAGAACGTTGGGTGAATAACCCAGATAAGCATCCTCATCGTATGGCCCATTATGGCTATGTCGCTTTCCGGCAGAAGTACCCGCTGAGCTTTTTTGATTTCGGGATGGATAGTTATGTGGGTAACGTCATTTTCCTGGAAGCACATCGCCAAAATACAGTCAACTTTTCGGCTGCGAGTCTTTCTAATGGTTTACTCCGTTTGGGCGAGATTTCTGCAGGGATGGTCTTACAATTATTAGTGCCGCTATTATTGTTCTTTTGGGGATTTAGTTTGGTAGCGAGTGAGCGTGAAAAAGGAACGCTGAAGATTGTACTCATACAAAATGTAAGTGCCGTAGAATTGATCGCCGGAAGAGCCCTTGGTTTGTTTTACCTGAGTACAGTTGTTTTTCTGCCCACAGCCATAATCGGTGGGATTTTACTGGGCTTAAGTGATCTAGGCTTGACTTCTATTGGGCTTTATGGGCGCTTTATATTGCTCCTCATAGCTTATGTCTTTTATTTTGGCTTACTTTCCTGGTTGGCGGTCTTGATATCTGCCTATAGTAGCTCCTCCAGAGCATCCTTGATACGGTTAATCGGCTGTTGGTTATTCTTTACGCTGATGCTACCTAAAGTATCACAATTGGTGGGGCAAACACTATACCCAGCTCCCACCAAAATTGAATTTGACACAGCAGTAGAGGAAGAACTCATCCAGCATGGAGATAGCCACAACCCGAATGATCCACACTTTCAGGCTTTGAAGGATTCTCTTCTCAGGGCTTACGGGGTAGAATCCCCTCAGGAATTGCCATTCAACTACTCAGGCTACGTCATGCGGGAGGGAGAAAAATTAAGTGCTGAAACCTATCAACGACACCAAGAAAACTTAGTCGGAATATACCAAAAGCAGCAGCAAGTGGTTCGACTCACTGCGATGCTAAATCCCTATTTGGCCATTAAAAACTTATCCATGGCTTTCTCGGGTACAGACTATTCCGCTTTCAAAGATTTTCAGGAACAAACAGAAACCTATCGATATACCCTGGCCCAAACGATGAATGAACTGCAGATCCAACACATTAGCAATAAGGTAGAATCCTCTGCAGATAAAAAAGCCATTATTAGTCGTCAACATTGGGAAGATCTACCAGATTTTCAGCATCAGTTTCTAAGCCTTGGCCAAGTAATTCGACAGGAAAGTATTTCGATTATATCATTGATGGTCTGGGGACTAGGCCTATTCCTGGTCACGAATAGATTTGCCCAACATCTAAAAGCCTTTTAATATGACAAGACTACTCCTTAAAAACTTCGTGCGTGCCAAAGGTTTGATGTTGGGCTTATTACTCTTATTTATTGCCGGCTGTATTAGCCTGTACATTGGCCATCGTTTTATTGAACAGAATAAAGAAACTGTAGAGCAGAGTGCCCATTTTCAACAAGAGAATATAGAACGATACGTAGAATACAATCAAAGCAGTATCGGCACTCTCCTGTATTATCTTCGATTTGGATTGGTTCATCAGGCCCCCCATTTAGTTGGCTTAGCAATTGGCCAAAGAGACATTAATCCCTCCGTGATCAGTGTGAACATTCGCAACTTGGAAGAACAAAAGTATACGTCAGCTCTGATGAACCCCATGTACCAGCTTCTAGGGAATATGGATTTCAGTTTTGTGCTTCTATACTTTTTCCCACTGATCATTATTGCCTTTTGTTACAACTTAGTGTCTGAAGAGAAAGAAGAAGGCATTTGGGACATGATCTTGAGTCAAACAGCTCAACCTTTGCAAATGCTCAGCATTAAGTTGGGCATTCGATTCGCTAGTGTGATGGGAGTATTGTTACTCCTGCTTACTTTGGCCGGGCTCGGGTTAAATATACCACTAGATAAGGCGTTTGTTAGTTTCTGTCTAGTCGCTATCGTATATGTAGTCTTCTGGTTCTGTTTAACCTGTCTGGTGATTAGTTTTCACCTCTCATCTAGCCAAAATGCCTTGGTCCTTCTTTTATCTTGGATAAGCCTTACCCTTATCCTTCCCGCTTCGGTGCATGCCTTATCCACTTACCTGTATCCTATACCAGAAGCTTATGGAACGGTTCTGGAAAGTAGAGATGGTTATCATACCCAATGGGATAAGCCCAAGGAGCCTACCATCGCTCAATTCCACGCTCAATATCCGCAGTTCAGTTCCTACAATCATCCATCTGATCAAGAATTTTCCTGGCTATGGTACTTTGCTATGCAGCAAATGGGGGATCAGCATGCCGCAAATGATGCCAAGGTGCTGGCGGAAAAACTAAGGGCTAGAGGCGCTTTTAGCCAAGCCATGGGATGGGTAATTCCAACTATTCATACTCAGCTATCACTGAATAGTTTAAGTCAATCTGATCTCCTGCATCATTTACATTTCCTGGAAGCACTAGAAGATTTTCATGAAGACAAAAGACTGTATTTCTACCCTAAAATCTTTGAAAATGCAGCCGTTGCGGAAGAGGACTGGTCTGATTTCGGCTTAGCCTTTCATCAGAAACCACTTGAAATTAGCGGGGCTCAAACTGTACTCCCCCCTTTGCTAGCTTCCTTCTTATTGCTGTTTTTAGCCAGGATGAACTGGAGAATGAAAATGTTTATTGAAAAAAACTAATTCAAAATATACTATGCTCATTGCTGAAAATTTAACCAAAATTTACGGTCAACAAACTGCACTCTGGCAGCTAAATCTAGAAATTAAAGCTGGGGAGATTTTTGCACTCCTAGGACAAAATGGTGCGGGGAAAACAACAACTATCCACTGTTTACTGGGCTTTATTCTTCCTACCGAAGGAGCTGCTTACATTAACGGTTTGGAGGTGACCAAAAACCTAACTGTTGCCAGAAAACAAGTCGCATATATTCCTGAAACCGTCATGTTATACCCCAATCTTACTGGGGCTGAGAATCTGGCCTTTTTCTCCTCCTTAGCCGGGTTTAAATACTCCACAAACGAGCTGGAAGCCTATCTCACCTACGCAGGATTGCAAGCTGAAGCGCACCATCGTCGCCTAGGGGGATACTCTAAAGGCATGCGCCAGAAAGTAGGAATTGCTATTGCTGTAGCCAAGCAAGTTAAAGCCCTCTTATTGGATGAACCGACGAGTGGCCTAGACCCGAAAGCGGCCAATGAATTTTCTTCCATCTTGAAAAACATGGCAGAAAAGGGTACAGCCATATTGATGGCTACCCATGATATATTCAGAGCAAAGGAAATTGCTGACCGGATTGGGATAATGAAAGAAGGGAATCTAGTCTCAATCATCAAGGCTTCTTCCGTCACCACCCATGCCTTGGAAGAATTGTATTTGCAGATGGTTTGAATCCAATACCAGGGATGAGGATAGACGCAGTTTGATCTAAGGCTGCGCTATCCACACCCATTTACTGCTTTGATCAGGAGTTGAGCCCTAAGGATAGTAATTGAATGATATCAGATCAAGGTATCCACCATCCAAGTTTTAAAACAAACCCGATCGTTATGAAATCTTACCCGCTATTACTATTAAATATGTTGTTCATTAGCCTCTCTGCCCAAGATTCAGGCAACTTCCCACCTCCCGATGAAGCCCCAATTATACAAGCCATCCAAACCGTTTCTAAAATGACTATCGATGGGAGATTGGATGAAGAAGATTGGCTAAGGGCACCGACCGTAACCGATTTCTTCCGAAGAGAGCCTCGGCAGGGAGGCGAACTGAATTACTCGACGGAAGTGCGGTTTTTATATGATGACAAGAACCTATATATCGGGGCTTATTGCAAGGACTCTTTGGGTACCAAAGGGATCCGAATACAGGATTTGCGCCGAGATTTTGAATGGGGCGAAAACGATATCTTCGGCCTAGCCCTTGACCCCCAAAATCTCAAACAATATGCACAGGCTTTTCAGACTACTCCCCATGGGAATCAACGGGATCTGCAAAATTTCAACGGCAACGTCTATGATACGGGATGGAACACCCTGTGGCGGGTAAAGACACAACGACATGAAGATGGTTATACCGCTGAATTCGCCATCCCCTTCAAATCTCTACGCTATAACCTACCCAAGACAGGAGAACCAACTGAGTGGGGTGTGACCTTAGTGCGATATGCCCGACGAGAAGTGGAAGTGTCTACGTTTCCCGCTATTCCGCAGTCTTTTACCCCCTATCGAATGACCTATGCCGCCAGATTACAGGGGATTGAAGTGCCACCCCCCTCCGCTAATGTTCGGATCGAGCCCTATACTTTGTACCAATATGACGAAGGTAGTGTAGGTAACCTCTTAGAGAATAAAGAAAGTGAAGCAAAGTTAGGGCTAGATGCTAAATGGGCCATCAATCCCAAAACCGTCTTGGACTTAACCATTAATACCGATTTTGCACAAGCGGATGTGGATCGTGCTGTTAACAACTTTGAGCGATTCAACATATTTTTCCCGGAACAACGACAATTTTTCTTAGAAAATTCTGGCATTTGGGCAGGTGGTGTGCAACGTTCCATACGCCCTTTTTTTAGCCGTACTATCGGTTTGCAAGGTACTTTTAATGCGATCCCTGCTCCGATTGACCTGGGAACCCGATTTACTCAAAGGACTGAAAAACAAGCGCTTGCTGCATTGCTAGTTCGGCAAAGAGAAACCGATAACTCAGCCAGGGCTAACTTTGGGGTATTGCGATACCTCAAAAACTACGGTCGAGAAAATAATGTCGGAATCATGTTAACCCATCGCTTAGATGAAGCAAAATCAGACTTGAGCTTTTTGGAAAATAATAATACGACCTTAACGATTGACGGCCAGATTCGTCCTAGCAGTGAATGGGATATCCAATATCTTTTAAGCTCGTCTTTAGATGAACAAAGCGGGAAAATGGGCTTTGCTGGTCGTCTTTTTGCCTGTCTCTTATACACATCTGACGCTGCCGACGAAGAGGATAGTGTAG
>CAJXUM010000400.1 GCA_913060855.1 uncultured Lewinella sp.
CACTATCCTCTTCGTCGGCAGCGTCAGATGTGTATAAGAGACAGGTCCAAGATCTAACCTGTAAATGCGTGGCTTCACTTGGCGTTTTGACATCAAAAGTAATGTCGAGGAAATTCAGGAATTGCTCCAAGTCTGATTTATAAGCAGTTAGCGTATGTTTAGAAAATCGCTTCTCATGTTCCAGGTACTGCAAAAAACGCTCTTTCATCATATGTCAATCAATATACGACCCTAGCTCATTAAATGCAAGGATCAGATATTGCAAAAAAAGAATTATTTTACCCATCAGGATAGTACAGTAGCTACACAAATTGAATAATGAAGTGGTTTGCAAATTACCTGCTGCTTACTAAAAGGATTTTCGGATCCGCCGCAGACATGCTCAAACCACTGCAACCCAAAAGCAATACTTTCATGCAAAAAGAGAAAAAGGATAAGCATTTTATCAAGAAGCCTATATATAAAGGTGGCAAAAAGGCTTTAAGAGCGTTTATTATGGAGTCACTGCAATATCCCCAAGAAGCGCTAGCTGCGAAGGTGGAAGGTACGGTGATTGTAAAATATACGGTAAATTACTTGGGAAAGGTGATAGATAGTAAGGTCATATCGGGCTTAGGCCATGGTTGTGATGAAGAAGCCCAGCGGGTGGTAAGTCTTTTGACCTTCGATGTTCCTACAAGTCGAGGCGTAAAAGTATTACACCATTTAAATATACAGATTCATTTTAAGCTGAAAAAAGTGGTGCAGCAAAAGACTGCTACTTCTCCACCGGCCAATGTACAATACAACTACGTCATCACCTCTACTCCTACCAAGAAGAAAGAACCCAAGGAAGCAAAAGCCAAGCCTGCTTATAGGTATACGGTAAAAGTGAACTAGTCATTGATTGATTGATTAGTTAGCGTACAATAAGGAGTCGCTTTGTTTGTTGTGAATAGGGAGTAATGCGTTGTAAAAAATAAAGGCCTGGAGGGAGGGTTTGAGTTGAAAATGTATGATGTCCATTCCGAAGTGGCCAAGTCGCTAGTTGGCGACCTTTACTATCGTAGAGTAGAAGTTGGTCATTATCTGTTCCTTCATAGGTCAGGTGGATATTCTGTTTGGCAGGATTAGGGTAAAAGGACCAATCTGTCGTTTCTTCCCTTTCAGTCAAATCTGACAAAAGGAAATCGTCTACTCTAATTTCGCCGTTTGTGGAGCTTCCCTCCATTATTTCTAAGACCTGATTAATCGGTACATTGTAGAAATGATCCTGGTGACCTGTTGGCCAGGTAACCTTCATGGAATCAACTTGCTCCATTTCTCCCAACCCAAAATGTAAGCTAGCTGAGTTCTGCCCTAAATATCCCATTCCTCCGTGCTGGTAACGAATCTGATAGTGCTCGTCCGTATACAAATCTACGCGGGCGCCAATCGCATCCCGATTACTCAATACGCCTTCCAATTTGATTTTTAACCAATTTCTACTTGGATGGCCCGCATTTTTCCACAATTGAGCAGGGAATTCTTTCGTATTGACCACTAAAATATCCAAGTGACCATCATTATTATAGTCTCCTAGCGCATTTCCATAGCTACTTACGGTATCGCCTACGAAGCCGGCCTCATTCTCAGCAAAACTACCGGCTTTATCATTATAATAGAAAGCACTTGAGGGCACATTTTCCCCTACCGCCATACCACTGACATATAGATCTTCAAAACCATCATTATCTGCATCAAAAAAGTGAGTCCCCCATGCCGTTCCATTAAAGCTAGTCCCGGTGACTTCGGCCAACTCGCTAAAGCCCCCCATCTGGTTATTCTGTAAGAGTGCATTTCCATGTGGTGTGTTGGAGACGTATAAATCTTGCCATCCATCACAATTGTAATCGCCAACGGCTATCCCCATCGCGTTCATAATCAAATTGGCAGAGGCTGCTACTGAAATATCCGAATAACTCAAACTCGAACCATCATGCAGGAGCAGTGTATTGCCCTGACTTTTATCCTGTGCGATGTAGATATCGGGCCAATTATCATTATTCATATCGAAGACCGCAGGAAAGAAGGGGGCCTTTTGTGGGTCATCAAGGCCAAGCTCTTCCGCTATCTCCTCAAAGGAGTTATTCCCTAGGTTTCGATAGAAGTAATTTCGGTTGGTATCAAAGTCAATATTTCGTTGTGTGACGAAGATATCGATCCATCCATCTCGGTCAAAATCGGTTAGGCAGGCTCCATAGCTATCTAGGGGCTCCATTGACAAGCCTGCTTCTGCTGTAATATCTACTAATTGAAGATTACCTATGTTTTCATACAATCGATTGGCCGTACGAAGGGTAGTGATAAACAAATCCTTATCTCCATCATTGTCGATATCCGTCCACAAAATCTGTTTAACTTCATCCAAATTCGAGATGAGAGGTGGCAATTGCGTAAAAACGCCCTCGACATTCCGGTAAAAGCCTAAAGGGCGCCCCTCTTCGGTGGCTAAAGTGAGATCATCCCAACCATCTTGGTCAAAATCATAGAAGCTAGCTCCACCACCGGCCACTCCTACGCCAAAAAAGTGTTGTAGGGATAGATTCGGTGCTTCATCAGAAAAGTAGGTTTGAGCAGACAGGAAGGTGGGCAGTAAAAAAACAAATAAGCCTAATAAGAAGCAAATCAATGCTTTAGGGTCGGTCATTTGCTTTTCTCCATGAATTTTCCTTAGCTGGAGAAAAAAAGGTTTGTCTATTTTGGTCAGCATATTATTAAAAAAGCAAATATCTAAAGTAGTTTTTATGCAATCGGGCTGACTTTTCTTACTTATAAATGTAATAAATAATCTTCATTTTTGGCTTGTGCCCAGTAGTTTTGTAAGTATTTAGTCGAAGCAGCACTTTAGAAAGCTCTAGATACCTAGATATCAGTAATTTTGCTGCTGGTGATAAAATGATATCTACTCCTGGACATTTTACTCCAACAGGGTTTAAAAGTTTAGGGTTGAAGGTTTATACCAAGGAGTTAGCCCATAAACCTTTAACTTTCATCTGATAAACCCGATTTGTCCAGTAGTATGACAATGACAGTACATATAGTATGAAAAAACACTTTCTTTCTTTTTTATTAGTAATGCTCACCTCACTTTCGATGCTGGGCCAGATAGAAATTAGCAATATTGATATCCAACAAGTAGCAGGTAATGTTTTGCGATATCAGGTTCGTTTTACGACCAGCGAATTAAGTCAATCCTATGTAGAATATGGGACGCAACAATTTACCAGCATTTCAGCGCCTCAGTTGGAACACGAGCTACTGGTGATCGGATTAAGAGCAGATACCAACTATGAGTTCATTCTGCATGCCTTTAATACAAAGGGGGAATCTGAATCTCTCTCCTACCCTGTTTCCACTTCCACTATTCCATCGGATATCGTAGCGGCGGCTGACACCTTATATAATGATACTAGTGCTACCAATGGTTATATCCTAACTGATGCCAGGGGACCAAATATAGCTTCACAGATGCGCCTGTTTGATCGGGCGGGTCGATTGATCTGGTACGATTACACGAAGGAGGTGGGAAGCCCATGTTTGGGAAATAACTATAGTAATCGCAATACTATCCTGGAAATTTATGGCGATTGCCAGACTATCATAGAGCTTAACTTTTTTGGCGATACCATTCAAAAAGTCAATATTTCAGCTATCCCGGGCAATTTCCAAATCCATCACGATATGTATATCAATGATGTGGGAAATCTTGTTTTGCTGGTAGCCGAAGGGCGGGCGGTAGATAAAAGTATGGTGGGAGGTAGAGCGGATGCTATTGTGGTTGGAGATGGTTATTTAGAGCTTTCGCCGAGCGGTGAGGTGGTGAGTTCATGGAGTATATTTGATCATATAGATCCATTGACCAGTCGGGATGCGGGATCCTTTTGGGATCAAAAATTTGGAGAGCCAGCGGAGGATTGGACGCATGCTAACAGCCTTTCTCAGGATGCCGATGGGCATTATTTGATGAGTTTGAACGCCTTGGACAAGGCCATCAAAATTCATCGAGAGACGGGAGAGATTATGTGGTCTTTGGGGCGAGACGGTGATTTCAGTATTGATCCGCCAGATGCGGCTTTTTCCAACCAGCATACTTTCTGGGGGCTAGGGAATAATCGGTATACCGTTTTTGATAACCAAGGGGCTGGATCATTCTCTAGGGGAATGGAATTTGAATTGGATGAAGAAGCGGGTGTTGCGAAATTGGTCTTTATCCAGGATGCTGATTCTACCCTTAGTACAGGTATCGTAGGAAGTACGTATCGCTATGACAATGGTAATATGCTATCTTCTTTTGGACGGGCGGGTGCTATCCAGGAGGTTGATAGCACAGGTAAGGTGATCTGGTATCGCAATGAAGGAACAATTTTGAATTACCGCTCTTATTTTGTGCCTTATTTATATGCCCCCCTGCCAGCACTTCAATTAATCGATACGCTTATTTGCCAAAATGAATCTCCTTTTGTACCGAAGACTAATTTGAGTGGTGGCTATTTTGAAGGGGTAGGGATTGTGGAGGGTTCATTGGTACCCGCAGACCTTGCTCCGGGTATTCATGAAATCATTTACCATTATGCGCATTTGCGTGATACCTTCAGTTTTAGGATCAAGGAAGCCCCTACCCTACCTAGCATACAACAAGCAGGCACTCATCTAAGAACTGATGCTGTAGGAGATCTGCAATGGTTTTTGGATGGTCTGATGATCGAGGGTGCAACAGCGGATAGTCTTCTCATCGCAGATAATGGCGATTATCAAGTTAGGGTGACCAATGAGAGTGGATGTGATGTGCTTTCCAATGTTTTTAGCATCCAGGTATCCAGTACAATAGTACCCTTAGAAGAAAGGATTTCGATTTTCCCTAACCCTAGTCTTGGAGCATGCTGGATCAGTGCAGCGGGGGTGACTATCGAAAGAATTGAAATCAGCGCAATTACGGGTCAGCGCATGAGGACTATCCATCCATCTACTCATCAAGATCGTTTCTATTTGGAAGGATTGCAGGCGGGTGTCTATTGGGTTACTGTGGTGATTGGACCGCAAAGAATTGGTCGTAAGTTGATTGTATTTTAGGGGAAGGAGTTTATTCTGAAGTGGTGAAATGGTGAAGAGGCGTAGAAGCGAAGAGGTGAAATGGTGAAGAGGTGAAGTGGTGAAGTGGTGGCATTTTGATAGGTTGGCCTTATTTCCGCCTTTACCTTAGGCTGCAAAATAAGCGCGCCCCATTCGAAAATCGAATGAGGCGCACTTTTCTTTTCTATGCATCTGTAGAACAGATGATCTATATCGACACTGTCAACTCCTATTTAGGGGTATAGACAGTCGTCCAGTTTTCACCGTATACATCTCCTAAAGGAGAGATAGTAATAACGCCTGTAGCAGCGTCATAGGTAGAAGGACGTGTAGGATCCTGAAGCAGCATTTGCCAAGGATCTGAAGCACCGTCGAAACTAATAGTACCACAAGCATCTGTAACTGTAACTGTTAGCGCTGTCGTATTATAGCCAGACTGATAAGGACCAGTACTGTACAAACCGCCATCAAAACCAGCCACTTCATACTGACCGCTTCCCAGGGCTGTCCACACTACATCTTGCGTGTTAGTTGTATAACCATCTCCCAAGAAATCATGAGAATGATAAGTCGTAACAGCAGTGTATGTGCCTTCTAATGCAGAAGGGCAAATGATGTTCTGGTCAAAAGAGAACAAAGCACCAAATGCAGGAGCATTACCGATGATATTGGCTCCTGTATTGGAGATATCAAAGGTTTTACCATCTGTCTTGGTCAAAGTCGCATTAAACCGAACCGCATCACCACCTATGATATCGTCAGTCGTCAACCCCATTGCATCCAAAGCCTGTTGGAAGGAGAAATTGATTGTGATAGAAGGCAGGCCTGTCTCAGGTGCCGGCTTGAAATCAGAAGCATTAAATGTTCCGATCGTAGCAGGAGTTGTGAAAGTACCATTTGCTTTGTCAAAGTAAGAAACAGTCCAAGCGTAAGATTGAACGTTTTTCCCCTCATTTTCATCGTAGAATTCAACAGTAAAGTCGATACCAGACCCCGTTGGATTGAAGAAGTTAAATTCTCCATTAACACCATCGATCAAGCGAGGGAAGGCTCCGTACTCTAGGTCTTTGAATTCAATGAAAGCCCTATCCTTCTCACAAGCAGTAGCTGCAAGTATGAAGGCAAAGGCTAGAAGTATATTTATTCTTTTCATCTTTGAAATTCAATTT
>CAJXUM010000401.1 GCA_913060855.1 uncultured Lewinella sp.
GATCAGCCTCGGTCTCGTGGGCTCGGAGATGTGTATAAGAGACAGATTCAAAAGGTTGTCAGATATCTAAGTATTATTATTTTTTGAGGGCAAATAGAAAACCCAATGTTCAATAAATTCCCCTATTACCGGCAACTAGATGCGATGGATTGTGGGCCGACTTGCTTACGAATGATCGCGGACTATCATGGCCGAAAATACACCTTACAATACCTACGGGAACATAGTTACCTGGATAGAGAGGGCGTTTCTTTGCGGGGAATCATAGAGGCAGCTGAGACCATTGGAATGTCTACCATGGCGATTAAGCTTCCCTTTGAAGGAGAAAATGAGGAGGAGCCGGGCTTACTGGATGCCCCCTTGCCACTTGTGGCCCATTGGAAGCAAAATCATTTTGTCGTTGTTTATAAAATCGATAAGAAACACGTCTGGGTGGCTGATCCGGCCTTCGGAAAAACAAAATTCACCGTTGCTGCTTTTAGAAAACATTGGGAGAGTGACAAGCAGAAAGGCATTGCATTACTCTTAGAAACTACCCCTGCCTTTTATGAAGAAGAAGGGGAAAAAATTCAGGTGGATGGCTTTTGGTACTTGCTGCGCTACCTGCGTCCATACCGCCCCCTAATCTTACAACTGGTATTAGCCTTATTACTGGGAAGCTTTTTTCAATTGCTCTTTCCTTTCCTTACAGAGGCCATCGTAGATATTGGTATTGAAACACAGGATATTGATTTTATCTATCTCGTTTTGATGGCACAATTGATGCTCTTTTTGGGGCAAATCACCGTCAATATTATCCAAAGTTGGATCTTGCTGCATATCGGCACTCGGATCAATATCTCTTTGATATCAGACTTTCTCATCAAACTCATGCGCTTGCCCATTGGCTTTTTTGATCAAAAAATGATTGGCGATCTATTGCAACGGATAGCGGATCAGCGACGCATCGAGTATTTCTTGACGACTAGCACCTTGAGTGTATTATTTTCAATCTTTAACCTGGTCATTTTTGGTTTTGTCCTTTGGTGGTACAACACCGTTATCTTTCTCATTTTTCTTGGCTCCAGTATCTTATACCTGGTTTGGATTATGGGTTGGCTACGCAAACGAGCGGAGGTAGATCACTTCCGCTTTCGGGAACAATCCGAAAATCAGAGTGCGATTATTGAGCTCATTCAAGGCATGCAGGAGATAAAGTTGCAAAGGAGTGAGCGCAAACACCGATGGAACTGGATGAATATTCAGGCTCGTTTATTTCGGGTTAATATGCGGTCCCTAAGGATTACACAATGGCAAGATACAGGCGCCAATTTCATTAGCCAGATCAAAGATATTTTCATCACCTTTTATGTAGCAACCCTGGTCATCGAAGGTACGATGACACTCGGTATGATGTTGGCGGTGCAGTACATTATTGGACAGCTGAATGGGCCACTCGTGCAGTTTGTCAATTTCATCCGAACGGCCCAGGATGCCCGAATCAGTCTGGAACGCCTCGGGGAAATTCAGAATATGGATGAGGAAGAAATGAGTGGCCGCCTCGATACAGATATGCTTCCGGAAAATGGGGATATTAATATTGAAGATGTCTCTTTTCAGTATAATAAACTATCGGATTTTGCCCTCAAGGATGTCAACCTGCAAATTCCACGCGGAAAGATTACGGCGATTGTCGGCACTAGTGGTAGTGGAAAAACGACACTTGTCAAATTACTGCTGGGCTTCTACAAGCCTAGCAAAGGAACCATAAAAATAGGAGGTATTCACCTCGATAATATCAGCAAAGGAGTATGGAGAGAGAGCTGCGGAGCCGTGATGCAAGATGGTTTTATTTTCTCTGAATCAATCGCTCGCAATGTAGCAGAAAGTGATGATAATGTGGATAAGGCCAAACTATTGAAGGCCGTCAAAACCGCCAACATACAGGAATTCGTGGAATCACTCCCTTTGGGTTACAATACAAAGGTAGGATTGAGGGGAAATGGGTTAAGTCAAGGACAACGCCAAAGATTACTCATTTCTAGAGCAGTCTACAAGGACCCCAGTTACCTTTTCTTTGATGAAGCAACCAACGCATTGGACGCCCAGAACGAAAAAGTCATCATGGAAAACATGGAACAGTTCTTTAGTGGTAGGACCGTAATTGTCGTTGCACACCGACTTAGTACCGTCAAAAATGCCGACCAAATCATTGTACTGGAAAAAGGAGAATTGGTAGAAAAAGGAACCCATCAATCCTTGGTAGAGAAAAAAGGTTATTACTACACCCTGGTGAAAAATCAATTAGAGTTGGGTAGTTAAATTCTTAATCGATGAGTACGAAATTAATACAAGACCCCGAGGCGATACGCCTCAATGACGAAGCGGAAGTCCAGCAGTTGTTGGGTAATCCTCCGGGTTGGATGCTACGGTGGGGTGTCACCTTGGTTTTTATTGTTTTCATTGTCCTTGTCGTTATGTCCAACTACTTCCGTTACCCCGATCGGGTGTCGGCCACCGTTGTCCTTACCTCCGAGCGCCCTGCCGTTAAAATTTTTGCATTAGAAAAAGGTCGAATCGCAGAATTGCTGGTAAAAGATAACGAATTAGTAGAAACCGATCAACTACTCGCGGTGATTGAAAACCCTGCCGACTGGCAAGATGTAGAAAAATTAGACCAAGAGCTGATGGAGATGGAAGAAAGCCTTTTGTCTCGCTGGACCAATATAGATGAAAGAGACGATGAGACGGAGGTGGAAAGTGGCACTTGGAATGATATCCCCACTACAGCTCCTACTCTGGGCCTCAAATTGGGTCCCATCCAGAAGTTTTATGCCGAATTACTACAAGGAATAGACTTACAATATTATACCCTTTCTAATGATGCCAACTACAAGCAGATTCGCGGATTGAAAAACCAGATTAGGAATACCCGTGACATGGGTCGCAATATTATTGAGCAGGTTTTTCTATTAGAACAAGAGGTGGCCTTAGCAGAAAAAAATGAACGGAGGCTCGATGGATTGCTGAAGAGTGGCGCCACAAGTAGTGTCGAATACGAGAAGGCCAGAAGTGAGATGTTTATTAAACAAAGGGAACTGAAAAATAAAAAGTCCGCCCATATCGATAACAAACTAGAAGTAGACCGGCTCCGTCAAGCAATCATCGCCCTTGAAAAAAAGCAATCCGATGATGTGGCGAATGGCAATTTTGATATCCAAGCTAAGATGA
This sequence comes from uncultured Lewinella sp., assembly GCA_913060855.1. Classification (GTDB taxonomy): domain Bacteria; phylum Bacteroidota; class Bacteroidia; order Chitinophagales; family Saprospiraceae; genus DT-111. Next base: position 3,211 of record CAJXUM010000401.1, read on the forward strand.
AGGAATTGAGGGGAGCCATCGATGAATGGCGACTGAAGTACACCTTAAAAACACCCATTGAAGGAAAAGTTTCTTTTTCAAAAATCTGGAATCCACACCAATTCGTGCAGGACGAAGAACTGATGATGACGATCGTTCCTCAAGGTGGACCAGGACGTATTATTGCCCGAGGTTCGTTACCTGCGGCACGTTCAGGGAAGGTAGATACGGGTATGGTAGTCAATATTCGATTAGAAAGTTACCCCTACAAAGAGTTTGGTATTCTAAAGGGTAAGGTGGAGAATATTGCGCCTGTACCCAATCCCGGCGCCAATGCCGAGCCGATATACCAAATTACGGTGGGGCAATTTATTTCTCCCGCTCCCGGCCAACTACAAACCACCTACAAAAAGCCGCTTGATTTCCAGCAAGAGTTGAGCGGTAAAGCACTTATTATCACGGAAGATCGCAATCTCTGGCAAAGGCTAGTCGTCGATCGCTTTAATAATGCTCGCTATAATAATGGCGGTACATAGCACTTTCGTTTTCCATTATTGAATAGTTAGGAAAGGCCTAAGCGCCCATTCCTATTCCATCTTGCCGTCCCTTTATTTCGTCTCTAGATACCTACGACTAGCTTAGGCTTGTAATGTCGCCGATCCTTAAAAAGCCTAGTTTTTGAAGTTCAGCCCGAACACTTTTGCCGTAAATGTATTAAATTGTAAAGATTACTGATTCCAAAATTCTTTACACATGCATATACGTCTACTTCTTCCTGTACTATTATTCTGCCTTGGGTTTTCCACCCTATCCGCCCAAAAGGGAATGTCTAACAAGAAAATGGGTAAAGTTTTAGGCAGGGAAGCTTCTGCGATAGAGGGAGATGAAGGCTCATGGCAAGTCTTCATTCACGACCATGTATTGTTGGTCGTTACGGATGAGCCTAATAATCGAATGCGCATCTTCACCCCCATCTTGGAAGAGACGGAACTGGAAGCCAAACAAATCAAGAATATGCTAGTCGCTAATTTCCATACAGCATTGGACGCCAAATACAGCATGTTTGAAGGGTTTGTCATTAGCATTTTCACGCATCCCTTGAGAGAGTTGACAGAGAACCAATTGGTCGATGCACTAAAACAAGTGGCAAAGCTCGCTGAAAACTTTGGTACCACTTATTCTAGTACCGACCTAATATTTGGAGGGAGTGAAGAAAAAATAACGCCTAAACGCCTGAATAAAAGCCCTACGAAGGGGAAACGCAGTTAGGGAAGTTCTCACTTCTGATTTCCGATTCCTACTTTCACTTAAGTAACTGGCCTCCAGCTGTCAATTCCAAAGCAAAGGCCAATTCAAATTCGTCAGCGATGGCTTGCTCTTTTAATTTTTCGAAATAAGTAGGGGAATTAAATTTGATGCCATATTTCGTACGATCCACCATCACCGTACCACTCATCACCCAATTTTCACCTTTTTTTGTAATAACTAAAGGAATACTGATGGGTAGGCTAATCGACTTTACCGTCAACATTCCCTCTACTAGCTGTTCACCTGCTACCAGTGTAACAGCTTCACTTAAAGAGAAAGTAGCCTCGGGAAACCGCTTCACCTCAAAAAAGTCTTTAGATTTCAAATGCTTTATTAGCTGCTTGTTGTCTGAAGCGATGGTTTTCATGTCCATCGTAATAGTAGCGGTAGACAAGGATTCCCCTTTTAATACGAATTCACTCTTTTTCAATTGAAGGGTTCCTGCCAATGAGTAGGCATTAAAGGCGGCTTTCCCTTTCCAGTTGATCTCACTCGTAAGCACTTCCAAAGTCGAGGATTGCCCCATCAAGGTACAGCTGCACAGCAAGAATAGAAATACGATGATATTTTTCATGATTGGTATAGTTTAAAACTTGATATGGATAATAAGATTTGATGATTCTGAGACTAAGTGTACTTTTTACACTTCTCTGACAATTTTTGTGGGCAGCTTTTTAGCTGGAAGAATTGCGACTAGAAGAAGCAAGGCTTTTAGCTAAAGGGCTGACTCAAAAACACAAAAATTGTCAGAGAACCATTTTTACTTGGTATACAACTCACCGACCGTATCGAGTTTGCCGATACCACACACCCGCTCACCAGAAGGCAATTCACCGATGAGATACCACATTGCCCACCCGCCATACAAGCGACTATCTTTGCGCCAGTTCTCCACAAAAGTGTAAGGCTCCCCCGCTTTCATTTTTCCTTTGGATACCCCAAACAGTTTGGCGAAATCTTTTTTACTGTAGGTGATGCGATGATTCCATTGATCATTGTAATAGATGTAGGCACCGCCTTCGATGATCATGACATCGGAGGTGGGAGAGAAAATAGTGGTATTGTGTTTCCAGAAGTAAAGCCCGGGCTGGTCTGCATCGGTAGAAGCCAATACTGGACTGGGGAAATGTTGCACTTGAATGGCCTGCTGCAGTTCCGCCAATTGAGCAGGCAAAGGAGCTGTTTCTTCAGGGGTTTGCGCAGCCAGGATTAGGCAGCTAAAAAGGCCAATTGTAAATAGGATCAATTTCTTCATGACGATTCTTTTTTGCTCAAAGATGGGGGTCTCATCTGCGCAAATCGCCTCAATTATTTATTTGAGTCCTATTTGGTATGTTATTAGGGCAGTTGTTGAAAGGTTTAGTTGGCGTTTAGATTTAAGAAGTGGAGTGGGTAATTTTGCTAGAAAAATTTTCGCGCCAAAGGCCCTATTATTGGGATGTTCGAGACGAGCTCTGCTCGTTCGCGGTCTTAAGTTGCGGGCTCCTGCCCGCCGGAGAATGACTGCGGGCGGGAGCCCGCAACTTAGGTCGGCTTACAAGTATGAGCTTGTAGCCTACATTAAGTTATAATGGGATTGAACTAGCTCACTTTTCATCGGTCCGGGAATGGATAATGCTAAAAAATAATACTTGCTCGTAGTGGGACACGCAAGACTTCAGCAGTGGGTTGGTCGATACTAGGTAGATTTCCTTTAATCAAATTCATCATTTTTGGATATATAATATTGGATGTTCGCTACTAGTTTCACTAGTATTGCGGT
>CAJXUM010000402.1 GCA_913060855.1 uncultured Lewinella sp.
GGCAAACGCCAGAATCTATCTGGTGCTAGACAGGCAGACAGGTGCGAATTCGGAATTTGGAACGTGCGCTCCCATGGCCCTCTTTCCGACTTTCCACTTCCGATTTCCGATTTTACCCAGCTCTATAAGCTAGAAAATAACGCTTCAGCATACGGAAGCACTTTGCATTACAAAACTGCTGTTACATTTTAGGCTTCGGCGGTTGAATAGCTGGGAGCCATGGCAATACGCCCTTCGTCTTCAATTGACGGACGTACAGTTGGCCATCTGAGATCAGGTATAATTGCGCCAAGGCTTCTCCTCCAAATTGGATAGCGGTCGTATTTTTACCCGTTTTTGATAAAATAAAGTTGATCCGTCCCAACTGATCCGCTACTTGAACCCCCATGCTGGTAGCGGTATAGGTCCGATTGCTAGCATCAACGGTAATCGCCTGCGCAGCCGGCAAGGCCTCACCATAAGGAATATGATAATGGATATAGGCTTGGCCGAAACTTAGCTTGCCTCCTTCCGCAATTTTGTAGGAATGGCCCAGTACCTTATCTACCCAACTTACATTGAGAAAGGTCTGGTCGGCGGAGAGGCAAATGGCCCCTGGCACACCAGGTGTAGGCGTGTAGGTCGTTTTTTGATCAGCAAAAGAATATAGCCCAATGCGTTGTCCAGCAGGGTCGGTGAAGTACAGGCCCTGGCTACTAACTGCCATGTCAGTTGCCTTTAGCCCGCGGACCAACTTCCGCATTTTTCCTGCCTTATCTAGTTTGACAATTTGCTTCCGATCCAGGTTTGATAGGTATAGCTCATTATTCTGGCCAAAAGCTAAGGCTCCGACCTCAAAGGATAGCGCTTTAAAAAGCTGCGGCTGGCCTTGCTTATCCAATTGATAGAGACCTTTACTCCGATTATCGGCAAAGAAGATAGTCCCTTGCTCATTAACCGCCATCGCGCTGGCATTTAGTCCATTCATATCCATCTTCTCCCAAGTCTCCCCAGCTGTCGTTAATTGTAATCGCTTGTAATCGGTCGGATGATTACCTACTCGCTTAGGATAACCTTGCCAAAGCCATTGCAATGCTTCTGGCAATACCTTTCGTCCCCCTTTGCTATTATGCCCCTCGGTTCCCCAGGTATGCTTCACCTCATAGCCCGCCCACGTCAAAGCCGATAACATCGTCTGATTGGCCATCCACCAATCTCCTGCATAAATATTCAGATCGGTATTGCCATCTTCTAGAAATATGCGCAGGGGTTTGGCTTCGGTTTTGCGCACCAGCGTATGAAATTCATCTCCGCCTCTCATTCCCACATAGGTACCAATCGTGCTCAACACCCGGCTAAAAGCATCAGGGCGCTCCCAAGCCGCGTTGAAGGCACAGATAGCCCCCGAACTGGCGCCGGCAATGCTTCGATCATTCGGGTCGGTACTTAGGTTGTAAGTCTTCCCTACTGCTGGCAGAAGTTCTTCTATTAAAAAGCGAGCGTAGCGATCGCCCAGGGCGTCGTATTCAAAACTACGATTGAAACGAGGGTAAGCCTCCGGATCAGAAGCGGGGACTTTCCCATGATCGACAAAAATGCCAATCACAACGGGAATTTTCTTTAGATGGATCAATGAATCCAGGACTTGCGGCAAGCGCCACCCTTTAGCACGCCCCAATCCGTCTTGTACAATCATGCTGCAACTTGGCTTATCGGCATCGTACTGCTGCGGCACGTAGATCCAGTAGTTCCGTTCTGTCCCAGGGTAAATTTGGCTTTTCCACAGGAAAGGTCCTTTGATTTCTCCACTGGGGATCGTGGTATTGGAGGCGCTTTGAGCCTGAAGTATAGGTGAACAAAAAAAGAGGAATAATAAAAGACAAAGGTAGCGGCTTTGTTTTTCAGTCATTTGTTGATAGAAAGTTGGCAACATGAATTTCGTTTTGATGTAAGGGAATTAGCAAATAAGTTGTTTTAAAGATACCTTTTTCACCAAACGTTAGTGCTTGCTGGGAAGTAGCCTCATAGACTGCCAATTACCTAAGCACCTTCTCGATCTTCAAGGTCCCAATCGCTGAATTATTGGGTGCAACAATGCTCAATGTACCTTTGCTGATTTCTTTGTGCGCAATCGGTTTGTTGTTCCAGGATACTTGATAGGAATACGCTGGATTAAGGCAAACCACTAGCGAAAAGTCATCCCCTTTGCCACCTGATATTTTTAGTTGAGCTGATAAGGAACTGTTGGTGCTATCAAACTTCTTTTCCAGCACCCAGGCATTAAATCCAGTGGTCATGGTTCCCTGTTGGTAGTAGGCATTAAACCACGAAAGCACTGGCGTTGAGAGGCCACTAAACTGATGCCAGCCTGCGCCCCTTCCCGATTCTATCACAAAATGTTCGGAACAGTTGTAGGTTGACTCTACCTCCTTTTTCCATAAATTCAAGGCTGTATCTGCTATCTTAAAAGCAAAATCCGCTTCGCCCAAATCCAGCATGGTTTTCCACATAAACCATTGGTGTGGCATCCATACTGTGCCGTTCCAATAACCTTCGTCGGAGTAATAGGGAGCGCTTTGGTCAACAGCAGACAGTCCAATATCCGACCATATCTCCCCTTTGGTTTTCAAATGTTTTAATAATTTCCCTTGCTGCTCATCGGTACAAATCCCTGCCAAAAGCGGCGAAACGCCTCCCAAGCCCATATTGAAATTGGTTTTCCCCTCAAACTTCATGATCTCCTGCGCATGGCCAGATTTGTCATGCACCACATAACCAAAATACCCTGATTCATCATCCCAGGAATGCTTTTGTAATGCATTGCTCATCAAATCTATATCGGTAGCATACACCGTGGAATCTTTTGCTAGTTTTAAGTGAGAGGCGGCCATTTGCAATATCTTGGCTATTCTGATACAATGAGCCGTACTCACTACTGGCGATACATTTTTATACAATTCCCTGTGCTCACGCAGGTGATGTTGTGGGGGATAATCGTCCCAACCTCCTGAATTGTAAAAGTAATCCCAGGTGCGTATGAGGTTTGAGTTCATGCGGGTAGTTGAACTCGGGTTTTCCCCGGAAATAAATTCATAATACTGTTTGAGCTTTGGGTAATAATTTCTCAACAAGGCTTCTGATTGTGTGGCGTTCCAAAGTTCCTGAAAGAGGTAGTGTTGAACAGGCAGAGGCGTACCATGATGGATAAATGCCGATTGTTCGTCCGTTTCATTTACATAGGCATTCAAACTTTCTATCCCTCGCTGGATATCTTGCTGCACCAGTCCAATTCCGATAAATCCAGCATCCCAAGTATAGAGGCAGTCCCACCAGCGACCCGGTGCATGGTGACGTATGTATTGACGCTGTGTATATACCGGATATACTACGTTAGTGATGGTCGTAGCGGCCATCCGCTGGTTACTAAAAATGTATTTCTCGCCGGCTGGGGTTACCTCGTAATTGTAGAGATACGCCCTTGCCTTTTCATAGATTTCAGTCGCTTCTGCCTCGTTTATTTTCTTGCTCAGCATGCGCTCCACTTCCGACTTGGTTCCTGTACAAACAACGCCATTTACGGTCAAAGACGACTTGGGATCAATTGTAATAGGCCGTAGAAAAACATTGGTAAAATGGCCATTGGTGCCATTGCTGAATTCGGTACTGACATGCCCATTTACATTCTGTTTGAAGTCATCGCTCAAGTCTTTATAATGCCATTGTCTAAGTTGGTAATCATCATAATCCCAATACATACCGTAATAATTGTCGGTATTTTTATATTTCAGAATGACTGAATTTTTCACTGGCCCCTCTATTATTTCTGGTGTATAGTTCCAGTCAACCGCATCCACTGCTATCGTTTCAATATCTTGATCGCTAATCACGGCAAATCCATCAATAACAATGGGCATTTTTCCTTTTGCTATTATTTTCAAGTCGTAGCTTTCTGGCTTTAGCTCGCCCAGTTTTATTTTTTCTACTTTAAAGTTCCCATTTCCAGTAAGCTTCAAGGTTTTATTGGCTATTCCCTGCAACGCTAGTGCCGTTGTTTCCCCTTCATCCAGTTTATAACGAAACCAAAGTATGGCATCTTGGATCGCACTATTCACCTTCACCTCATAGGCTACCTGGTCGTTTATATCCTTGCCAAACCCCTTGCCTATACCAGAGCCATTGACCAGACCATGGTCTCTTATCTCACCACTTAACTTCCCATCATACCCCAATTGATCCTGTGGTCTTGGTGTCGCAAATTCCAGATGCTGGTAATCTAGCCCGTCCACCCATACCGCATATTCAGGCAGTTGGATGGTACTAAATACGATGGGGGTATTGGGATTGTACTCTTTAATAGAGGGAAAATGAATCGACGACATCATGTGCAAGACAATGCTCTGAGCTATCTCGGTATTATTCACGCACTCTATTCTCACCAGTCGGGATTTATCATCCATCAAGGAATAAGAGACGTCGGTATATACCTTGTCTTTCCACTCCAATTCATGTCGAAAAGAGAAGTATTCCAGATTGGGAGATGCTTCCCATGGATGGAACCCAGATTCGAAAAACACATTAGGGACATCCACTTTTCTACGATAAAAGCCTGGGAAAACACTCAGATCAAAACGAATGCCCTGGTCCACATCAGGGATATGCGAAACACCGATGTATTTCTTGGTGTAGGGCCCCCAACTCGGCAAATTCAAATCGTGTTTATACTTTAACGAGTTGAAATAGTTGGAATCAAGTACAGGCTGAGATTGACTGTTGAAAGGCATCAAAACAGCCCATGCCAGTATTGAAAAGATGATATATTTCATGCTGTGAAATGTGTTTGTGAACTTACCAATGATTGAAGTTGTCAGAGAAGGCTAAAATTCCACTTTTACATCCAATGGATTATTATCTAATGGCAGGGTAATATTTACAGTTGAACCATTTTTCTCTTTTACCGTCAAATTTATCAAATCACCCTTCTGCGCCATTTGTGCATCAATAGTTGGCACCTCTCCATCCGCAGGCAGCAACAACCAAACAAAGGTGCTCGATTCAGCAATACCCGCTGAATACACGATTGTAGGATTGGGCACTTTAACACCAAATACACTACTATACCATCCTTGAATGACGGGTTTCTCCTGTCCCTTTATAATTTCCGCATCCCAGTTCACCTTCCCGACAGGTACAATGCGTATGTTTGCGGCTTGGGGATTATTAGATACCGCTTCCGTACCCTCCAGGACAACCTCATGGTCGGGCGCATAATGCCATAGTACTTGTAATGCTCTCGGTCGGTCGGTTTCAAATTGATCTAATACGACCCAATACTTATTTCTAAGGTATAGGACGGATCGGGTATGTGTAGCTTTTCCTTCCACTCCCTCATACCCATCATCAAAAGTGCCATGTGCATAATCATACAAAGCGTGACGACTGTAATCTTGGTTTTCGACCAGCGGCGTATCGGCGCGTGTCGGTCCTTCATTCTGCCCTTTTCCATCCACCAAAATCACATTATGTGAAAATGAACTACGGAAATAACCCCTCCACATAGTGGGATCAAAACTAAAATAATCTTTGTGCGTAAACCGACCTCCATCTACCAAAAGGTCCTTACCAAAAGCGGCAATAGATAAATGGAGTTTGTCCCTATGCTGATGTCCTGTCCCATACGGGCCAGCATCAAAAAACGACCAATGGGCTTTTTCGTGCCAGCCATTCCGCATGATATGAATGCCTGCCCATGGAAAAGTGACGGTGGGATCCATTGCTGGCTTACTACCACTTTTTCCATTGGTGGCGATGTAATTCCAATCCGATCGATCAAATCTTTCTGCTGCGTTAATGACTATATCCTTGAGTTTGTCTCGGTCAGAGTCATTGTTCAATGGTTGATGACCATCGGGTCGTATCGAATAAGCCAGGTATTGATACATTTCCTCCACCCGTTTAAGGTAAGCTGCTGAAAGCTCCCGGTTGGCCTTTTGGAAGTTATTCGCCACCGACTCAAAGCGCCTCAGTGCCACCCACTGCGTTTTCGAGGAGATTTCAGATTGAATGCCATCGGGATAAACTTGTCGGTTGATTTCCTTAGTCATTACCTCCAAGGCGTAATTGGCCCATCGATCTGCCGCTTTGAATTCGGGAAAAGACAAACCCACCAAAGCAAGCCCATTCATTTCCATCGTCGTCCAATTGTGTCCATCTTTATGGCTGTCTCTTATACACATCTGACGCTGCCGACGAAGAGGATAG
>CAJXUM010000403.1 GCA_913060855.1 uncultured Lewinella sp.
GCCACATAATAAGCTCGACCAAAAAACGCCGGATTGTTACCATACACCCAAGCGGAGAACAAGGCCCCAAAACCAATCCCTATCTCGAGGGCAATAAAAACGGTAGCCATATATCTTCCGCGCCGATCTTCGGGACTAATATCGATGACCCAAGCAAATACAGCCGGTGCCGCGATACCCGTTGAAAAGCCCAAGGCCCCTGCACCCATCATCAAGCCTGTAATGCTAGCCGCCTGCCCCATAAAGATAAGTGATAGCACCAATAAAACAATAGATATTTTAATCACCGAAACACGGCCATAACGATCGGATACACGACCTGCTGTGGCCCTAGAGAGGATGGTAAATACAGTAAAGCTGGTAAACAAAAGGCCTTTATTACTTAAACCTAGGTGATCAGCTTGATCGGGTGAAATGGTCAATAAAATACCAAAGGTCATATAGACGAAGGCAGTGACAAAGGCAACAGGAAGCGCCTTCCGTTCAATAATTTCGTTGGGGGATATTTTCAGGAGTTTCGCTCGGAATTTTTGCGTATTGGGTAGGGTCTCCTTTAATCCCATCAGCATACCAATCGATACGAGGGCGATAAAAGAAGAAACATAAAACATGATATCTACCGAATATTGTAAGACCAGGAAGCTACCCAGTGGCGGAAACAGCGAAGCACCCAAATTCATACTCACACCCATAATGCCCATGGCTTCTCCCCGTCGATGAATCGGGACAATATCCGCCGCAAAGGCAGTAGCCGCCGTGGGCTTGAAGCCGGTAGAAAAACCATGTAGAAACCGTAATAGGAGAAACCCCGCTACCGTAGTGAGCAAAGGATACAAGAGACTGCAGAGTACACAAACGAGCGTACCAAAGATCATCAAGGGGATGCGGCCCACCGTATCGGCGAGTTTTCCGCTAAAAGGGCGGGACAAGCCTGCTGAAAGCGTGAAGATAGCAATGATAAATCCCTTGTAATCCGCTCCCCCTAAGTTAGTTAGGAAATTCGGTAATTCAGGGATAATCATATTGAAACTACCCGAAAATAACACGTTACTTAAGCAGAGCAAAAGGAAGGGCGTAGTGTACAGGCGACTGTCGTTTGTGAGCATCCGCGAAAGTACCCAACCTAGTTTTAACTACCTAATAAGTCTTTTGAATCTTACTTATTTCGAATGGTCACTTAGGTGGAAGTCGACAAAGCGTTGCGTTTTGGTCTTGGCCTTTCCACTACCATGCACCAGGAAGTGATCTTTCAACTCATCCAGGAACTCAAATTGATCGCCATATTGTCGGATGAATTCCTCTTTGCTAATCATGGAAATCGACGATGAACCCTTTACTACTTTGAATTCATCTATTTGATCTACTTGCATCGGTAGGGTGCCACAATAGACCTTGTTGGCATCCTTGGCGTAGGGAAACCTGATCTCTTTAAAAGTCTTTGGGTCAGCGTTAATGACGGTAAAGCTTCGTAAAAATACGTGATCCTGATCCTTGGCGAAATATTTACCTTTTAGGGTCTCGAAAGAGGGGGCGTGGGCACCTTCAATGGGGCTGCCGAGAAAAAACACTGTTTTATCATCTTTTGCATAATCTTTATTCTTCAAGACTTGGAAGGTCGCCGGATCGACGTCAAGTGGATTAACTCTGGTACCATGACCTTCATCCCAAGTTACAAAAGACCACTTTCCTTCTACTTCTTGATAACCGGTATTACAACCGGCAATAGATAGAACGAGACTGAATAAACCTAGTTTGAAGAAAGATCGTTTAGAGGCTGTTTTTTTGATTGGCATTTCATTGGGTTTTAGACTGGGTTTTGGTTGAATATACTGAGTCTGTTTGAGGGCAGACGTGTACTCATCGCAAAAGAAGAAACGTAAAAAGAGGGGAGGATAGTGTATTAAACGGGGTTTAGACTTCAGAAGTTTCCCTGGTTCTGTCCTGGAAAACTTCTGAAGTCTTACGAGACTTAATCCATAGAAATCGTCTTCGGCCAACCCGTAAACTGCTCCGCCTTATCCGTTGTCACATCGACCTCCCGCGGCCAACATTCAAAAGTGACGTCCTTTTGCGACTTATTAAATCGGATCAAGCCATAGCCCGAGCCACTAGATGGAGATTCAGGATTAACGTATGCATCCATCGTGATTTTATTGGCGAAACCATCCAAGTATCTTCCGGTCCAAGGTAGTTTATCATTAGCATTTTCACCAGGCTGCTCATCTTCAGGCCACCACCAGCGGCTGTAGTAGTTGTTGACAATCGCGGGGACAACAAAGGCCCATGGCCCGTCTTCCCATTCCTCTCCTCCATGTTGGATAATGGTAGCGAGATGCTGATCGCCTGCAATGTGAACTGCATTGGCTTTTTTGATGGCTTTAATGGCTTTATTACGCCCCGTTTGTGGCCAGCCATTGGAGTCCATATCGGCATGAAGACGGTTTTCTTTCTTCCCGTGCAGGTGCGCGCCGCCACAAAAGCCAGTTTGAGATAAGACCGCTTTGAGGACAACCCCATCTTTGGGTTGACCCCAGGCATCCAAGAAATCCAACTGTCGTTGGCCCAATAGTTCTAGTCCAGGTACATCAACGCTACTAGGATCGTAGTCTGGATTCCTGATGTGATCAGGGCGAGGGCCTTGCTGTGGAATTTTTCCCTCAGGCCCCGATTTGAATTTTCGATCTTCAATAATAGCAAAATCGACGCCTCCTATCATCAAATTGGTATAGTATACCCCAATACCTTGTTCAACTTTGGTAGGATCAAAAGGATCCGGTAAATGGGCCGTCTGGCAACGCTCTACCATTTTTACATATTCATGGTGGTAGAAATATCCACCATCGGGGCCAGCTGAGGTAGCTGCCTTTTTACCGTATTCTCCCCAGATGTTTCCTTGCCCGATATCGTGATCATCGGGAATGGTGATACAGGGGCGCTCTCGAAATAATTCCCTAAACTGCATGCCGAATTTTAGCCAGGCAGCAGTATGCTCTTGGTGGTCGTAAGATTGGTCACCAGCAAAGAATAAAAGGTCCGGATCCTGATGATTAACATTACGGACATAATGGGCTCTATCTCCCCGGTCCTTATTACTGTTGCAAGAAAAAGCCGCCAATACGATTTCTTCCTTGTCTTTAGGATCTTTTCTGATCAATCCCTCAAAAGTGGCCTTTTCGCCATGCGCTAATCGATAGGGAATGTCCTTTGAACTGTCCCAGTTTTCGATTCTAAATAGGGCAGACCAGCCTAAATCATTAATTTTTTGCTTTTGTACTTCTTTCCATGTGGTACCCTCCTTTATTTCCAGTCGCACTTCCCGAGTCTCATCCGGATAGAGCGGGAAAAGCTGGGCGGATAGCTTCAATACGCCATTGGATACCGTGTATATACCAAAGGCGATGACATCTTCCCGCTCGACTTTGAGATCGATGATCGGATTGGAGCCTCGGTTCCACCAATCATTGATAGCCAGGGTGTCAATATTTTCAAATGGAGCAATCACTGGAGGAACCTGGTCACTATTGTTTTCTTTAGTCGTGTTACAGGTCCATAATAGCAGGAGGAAGAAAGCGTAGCAGATCTTTTTCATATTTTTTGACTTGTTTTAAGTTGGTGTCTGATAAATACCTAGCAAAACTTCAGAAGTCTAACAAGGGTTTCCTAGATCTCGGCTTTGGAAAACGCTAAAGTCTAGACTTTTATCAAGTCTATAAATTAGGTTAGTGAAGGTAAGAAAAAAAGGAGAAGCTGCATGAGCGGATCGAGTGGAGACGCTATTTATCTAGGTGTTTTCTTAGAGGTTTTTTGAAATCGTAAAAAGAAAGTTAGTTCCCCCATGTTCATTGGAAGTTATCCAGATATTCCCCTGATGGAGATTGACAATCCTTTTGCAGATCGATAAGCCTACACCACTCCCTGAGAATTCATTTCTCTTGTTTAACCGCTTAAAAGGTTTGAAAATAAGGTCTTGGTATTGGCTCTCAATCCCTATCCCGTTATCCTTTACGGTAAATAACCATTCGTGCTCTCGTTCTTCATGTTCTATACAAACTAACGGGTTTGCAGACTGGTTAAACTTGATGCCATTGAGGATAAGGTTGTAGAATAGAATACCAAGTCTGTCGGAATGGCATTTGACAGGATGGGTGGGTAAAAGGTAATGTACCTGCGTATTAGATTGACTGATGATCGGTTGTAAATCTGCTAGTTTACTTATGATAACCTCATTAAGATTTACCGATTGGTGTGCTTCATCAATCGGTCCTATTCTGGAATAGGAGAGGACGTCCCTAATTAAATCGGACATTCTCATGACTCCTTTCGTAATAAAGTCAATATATTCTAGCGCTTGCCCATCAAGTTTATCGATGTATCTTTTCTTTAGCAAAGTGGCGAAGCCACCAATCATTCTCAGTGGTTCTTGGAGGTCATGGGAAGTGGCATAGGCAAAATGCTCCAAGTCTATATTCGCCTGTTCGAGTTGCGTATTTAGTTTTACTAATCTTTCATTGGATTCACTGAGCGCTTCAGCGCTATTCTTTAGGACTAATTCCATCTCCTTTCGATGGGTAATGTCTTCATACGTTCCTAGAATTCCTACGATCTGATTATCCTCTCCAAATAGCGGAATCTTACTCGTGATGAGCCATTTGTCTTTGCCATTACTCAGGCGCTGTTGTTCTTCAAAATTGACTTCCGCTTTACCCGAATCCATTACTCTCCGATCAACTAACCTGTAAAAATCAGCATCTTGTTTTGCCCAAGGAAGGTCATAATCATTCTTACCAATGATCTCTTTTGGATGTTCTAAGCCGGCTCTCTTCGCAAAATTCATATTGCATCCCAGGTAAATGCTATTGATGTCTTTCCAAAAGACAAACTGGGGAATATTCTCCATTACAAGCCTTAGAAAATTATCATGCTGGCTTAAGCTCTTCTGATACATGGACTATTTAGATTTCGACATACGACTAAAAACGGCACATACTATTGTTTATTTGCATACGTAAATTATAGTCTTTTGTTATAAAATCACATCCCTGAGGCAGATTTTTATGTAGGAGATTATGTTTACTTATATTTGAAACAACTTCTGAGTCATAAAGAACCAATAGACCAAATTGTATGAAAGAGAAAGTAGACTTTACGCTAATCGGGGCAGGAATCATGAGCGCCACCCTAGGCGTCCTACTCAAACAATTGATGCCGGATGCGACGATCAACATCTATGAGCGTTTGGATAAAGTGGGGGCGGAGAGCTCTGATGCTTGGAATAATGCGGGGACGGGACATTCTGCTTTTTGTGAATTGAATTACACGCCAGAGCGAGATAGTGGGGAGGTTGACATAACAAAGGCATTGAAGATTAGCCAATCCTTTGAAGTGTCCAAACAACTATGGGCCTATCTGAAGGAGAATAAGCTGGTTTCTACAACCAGTCCTTTTATCAATGATATCGATCACATGAGCTTTGTTTGGGGGGAAGATAATATCGCCTTTCTGCAACGTAGATATACAGCCTTAACGTCTTATGGCATGTTTGAGGATATGCAATACTCAGAAGACTATGAAGAGATAGCTTGCTGGCTACCGTTGATGATGAACGGCCGTGATCCGAAAGAGGAAATTGCGGTCACTCGGATGGAGATAGGAACTGATGTGAATTTTGGCGCCATTACTAGGGCGATGATTAGTTACCTGGAAACTTGTGATGGCGTAAACCTGTACCTCGGACATCAGGTAAATGATATTGACCCGGAGAAAGAAGGCGGATGGCGGATAGAATTAGAGGATTTGGTCACCAAGGAAGACAAAGAAATCCATAGCGATTTCGTCTTTATTGGGGCGGGAGGAGGAGCCTTGAAATTGTTGGAAAAGTCGGATATCCCAGAGGGAAGAGGATTCGGCGGATTTCCGGTCAGCGGGCAGTTTTTAAGGTGTACCAATCCTGAAGTAGTCGTCGGGCATGAGGCCAAGGTCTACGGCAAGGCTGCGCAAGGTTCGCCGCCCATGTCAGTGCCACATTTGGATACGCGGATGCTAGATGGAGAGCGCTCGTTGTTGTTTGGTCCTTATGCGGGATTTTCAACTAAGTTTTTAAAGAATGGCTCTTACTTTGATTTACCCTTGTCGATAGAGGTGCACAATGTTTGGCCTATTCTGTCTGCAGGTATCCATAATATCTGTCTCTTATACACATCTGACGCTGCCGACGAAGAGGATAGTGTAG
>CAJXUM010000404.1 GCA_913060855.1 uncultured Lewinella sp.
TACACTATCCTCTTCGTCGGCAGCGTCAGATGTGTATAAGAGACAGGGATTGGATAAAAAGAATCGCTACAAATAAGGAAGTCAAGCAGCACAATAAGAGATCACCAGAAATATTCAATGGGCTAAGGATAGTTGGCTCCATGTCGGTTTTGTTTGTATTTAGAAGGTGTTTGGGTATCCATTTCGATTGTAAAAATGAAATATTGATACCTTCACTAAAGAAGTTGTTTTAAAATGGATGATTTATTTGCCAGCTATTGAAATTCAACTTCAACGTGAGAATTGTCCTGTAAAATAAGAATTTCATTGAAAAAGCCACAAGCTCATCATTGTTACCTACCTATCTAGCCAGTCCGATAGGTTTCACAGGAACAATTCCATCGCATTGCCCCACTTCTCTTAGCGTTCCACTACAAAGCCCAATAGCTCCAAATCCTCATAAAAAGCTGGATAAGATTTGATCACCACCATGGGATCTTCAATCTTAATATGTCCCATCATCGCCAATGGCGCAAAGGCCATAGCCATCCGATGATCTTCATAGGTATCAAATGTAGGAATGGTAGAGAAAGTGGCAGTGCCTTCAACCGTATAATATTCTTTATTGGAATTGGGGGAAAAACGCGCTGGGAGCTTCGAAAGGTAAGCACTGACTTTTCCTAACTCATTTTTCAAGGCTTGAATGCGATCGGTCTCCTTGATACTTAAGGTTTCCAAACCCGTAAAGAGTCCCTGCACGCCTAGGCCTGCACAGATAACTGCCATGGTTTGGGCAATATCAGGGCAGAGGATAAAGTCCCATTCAAACATCGGTGGTAGGGCTGCTCCTGTTTTTGTCAATCGAACCCCGGTTTCATTAAATTCAGAGTGCACCCCAAATTGCTCCATTATTTCTACCAAAGCGGCATCTCCCTGGAAGCTATTTTCAAACAAACCGTCCAATTGCAAATCCAGCTCATCGGCAAAGGCTGCCATCGCATAATGATATGAAGCTGCTGACCAATCTGCCTCCGCTATAAAAGGCTTAGCTTCGTATGACTGCGGCTTAATCGATATCATTTGGCCTTCCCATTCATGCGAAACACCAAAGTGTCGCATCAAGCCCAAGGTCATTTCAATATAGGAGCGAGAAACAATCTTCCCCTCTAAATGAAGGCGAAGTCCGTTAGGTAAAACGGGAGCGATCATCAGCAAGGCGGAGATAAACTGGCTGCTAGTGCCCGCACTAATTTGCAATTCATTGCTTTTTCCTAAGTCACTCGGTTCGCCAATGCGTAAGGGAGGATAACCTTCCTCCTCCAGGTACTCAATATTTGCTCCTAATTGACGTAATGCCTCGACCAAAACCCCAATCGGTCGTTGCTTCATTCGTTCTGTACCGGTCAATATTTGATTTCCTTCCTGCAGGGCCAAATAGGCGGTGAGAAAACGAAAGGTCGTACCCGCGGGTCCAGCATCTCGCACTATTTCATCACTAGCCAATAAGGCCATCATTAAATCAGTATCATTGGCTTTCGCCAGTTGTTCTATGGGGAAATCTTCTCCACTAAGCGCTCTAATAATTAACGCTCTGTTACTAATACTTTTGGAGCCAGTCAAGCGTAAATGGCCTTGAATCTTGCGATTTGGTTTGTGCAGCTGATAGATCATGATCGTTGTTGTGTTGGCAAAAAAGGGTAGGTTTTATCTGGTAGGACGCAAATATAACTTAAAAACAGGAATTGGGTCGGGACGGTCGAATCTCTTAGAGCCAAGAGTTGTAGGTATATAATACCATAGGCGCCAGGTTAAGGTCGAACACCCGCTTTGCGGGTTTCTGGCGCTAGACAGGCACCAGCATCTCTCCCTGGAAGTCCCGACTCTCTAGCCGTTGCAAGTGTTTTTCACCTGCAACGACTAGGGAGTCGGGGCTAATTCAGCTATTCTTCCTCTTCTTTTTGTCGTGCACTTCGCCGCTCCTGTCGTTGCTCCTGTTCGATCGATCGCTGATTCAATTTATCTTCATCCGAACGTTCGTAAGCTTGAATAATGGCTTTCACCAATCGGTGACGAACAACATCATCAGCAGTCAACCGCACAGCAGAAATTCCTTCCAGGTGCGCCAGCAGATCGATGGCTCTACGCAAACCAGATTTTTGATGGTAGGGTAAATCAACTTGTGAAAGATCTCCCGTGATAATACATTGCGCGGAAGGCCCTAGTCGGGTCAAAAACATCTTCAGCTGTAAGGTAGAACAGTTCTGTGCCTCATCCAGAATAATGAAGGCGTTATCGAGTGTTCGGCCACGCATAAAGGCTAGTGGCGCAATCTCAATTGTTCGATTGGCCATAAACTGGGCCAATTTTTCGCCCGGTATCATATCGTCTAATGCATCATAGAGTGGACGCAAAAAAGGATCGACTTTGTCTTTTAAATCGCCAGGTAGAAACCCTAGACTTTCTCCGGCTTCTACGGCAGGTCGCGTGAGAATAATCTTTTTGACTTGACGGTTTTTTAAGGCTCGAACGGCCAAAGCCACCGCTGTATATGTTTTTCCAGTACCCGCAGGTCCAATGGCAAAGACGATATCATTTTGCTCCGCAGACTCTATCAGTTTACGCTGATTGAGCGTCTTGGCTTTGATAGGTTTACCTTCTCGACCGTGTACGATCGTCTTAGCCTGGCCATTGCTGATATGCGTTTCAAAGGGATTGTCTCCTTTCAGCAAATCCTGGACCATTTGTGTCGGCAACTTCTCATGCTCACGCAATAGGCGAACCATCAGCTCAAATTTCGATTTGGCTTTCTGGGTATATTTTTTCTCGCCTTTTAGTTTTAGATTATTGCCTCGGGAAGTAATGGTCACTTCGGGAAATGCTTCTCGCAATAGGTTCAATTTCGTATTATTCTCTCCGTATAATAACAACGGATCAACGCCTTCTACACTTAAAATGATCTCGCTCAATAGTTAATATAAATTAGATGAAATAATAAGTTGAAAGGTCATCTCCAGACCTTCTCTATCAAATATAAATGAACTTCTTTAGGGAAGCTCATTTTAGGTAGCTAATTATAGGTTAAAACGCTATGACAAGACATTTCGTTCCAGCTAAGTGATGAGTTCCGGATAAAATATTCACCTTGACTGGTTCCTTTCCCCTTTGATCACCTAGAAAAAAGACTTACCTAAATAGGATTTGTTCATTTTTTTCGCCTTCACTGAGAGGAAAACGCCTTCGTCTATATTGTATATTTTGCTTCAACCTTATTCCTAAACAAAGATAGCTATAAAAAGACAGCTTTCTTATTTTCTAAATATATCCTTGACTAGAAAGGCTTTAACTTCTCAAAAGAGGGAAATCCTTGTATATTTACGGCGACAAATTTATTAGTCCAATATGCCCATTGTAACCCTGACAAGTGATTTCGGCTGGAAAGACTACTATCTCCCCATGATTAAAGGGGCGATACTATGCAAGCATCCACAGACAAATATAGTTGATATTAGCCATGATATCCCCAACTATGATATTGTGCAAGCTGCCTTCATTTTTAAGAACTGTTGGCAAAGTTTTCCACCAGGTACTATCCATCTGATTAGCGTTAATGATTACCCTGAAGACACCACTAAAGGGTTTGTGGCGATTGCCCACGAGAAGCATTTCTTTATCGGTCCTGACAATGGTGTTTTTTCGCTCATCTTTGGCGAAAAGCCTACTGCTATTTATCAGTTGGGAATTGCTCCTGATGCTCGATTCCCGATGGCTGAAGTCTATGCCAATGCGGTGGGTCATCTAGCTAGCGGTAAACCCGTGCAAGAAATCGGATTTGCGGTCAAGGACTTGGTTCAACGGATTACATTTACGCCCGTTCAAGGTCATTCCCAAATTAGAGGTTCCGTCATTCATGTCGACCAGTATGAGAATGTGATCTTAAATATCAGCAAAGAGATATTTGAGCAAGTGGGACAGGGTAGAGAGTTTTCCCTCTTTTTCAAGCGACATGATCCAATTAGGATTCTTTCTCAGTATTACCAAGATGTGGAAGTCGGAGAAATTCTTTGTCTTTTCAATTCTGCTAATCTGTTGGAAATTGCCGTTAATATGGGAAAGGCTAGTAGCCTATTTGGATTAAAAGTAGAAGATACCGTACAGATCGACTTTAGAACCACATGATAAAACGCATCGTAAAAATGACCTTCCAAGCGGATAAGGTCGATGATTTTGTGGCTATCTTTTCGGCCAAGAAAAAAATGATCCGGTCTTCGCCAGGTTGCCATCATTTGGCACTTCTCCGAGATATCAACCAAACTAACATTTTCTTTACTTATAGTTTTTGGGAGGACGAAGCAGCCCTAAACAACTATCGCCATTCCCCTCTTTTCAAAAGCACCTGGGCAGATACCAAAATACTTTTTGCCGATAAACCAGAAGCTTGGAGTGTCGAAGTTGTGGCCGTCGAAGAGTAAACACGATCTAATTCCAATAGCGTAAATAAGTATCAAATCTTCCCCACCAAGAAGGGAACTATCGAACCAGGCTTCGGGTTGTGAGGCTGTAGGAAACCCGTTCAAAAAGGTAGCTTCCTATTGTCATTACAAATTGAATACATGAAAACACGCAAGGAGTTAAAAACAGCCTATAAAGAAATGAAGTTTCAGATGGGCGCCTTTCAAGTTCGAAATATAGCCAATGGTAGAATTTTTATTGGAACGAGCAACAACTTAGAAGCCATCTGGAACCGCCATCGATTTCAATTAAATATGGGAAGTCATCGTAATGCGATGCTTCAAAAAGATTGGAATGCCCTTGGAGAGGAAAGCTTCGTTTTTGAGATATTGGAAACATTGGAACATGAGGAGGGCATCACGGACTACAATAAAGAGTTGGAAGTGCTAGAAGAAATGTTCCTGGAAGAATTACAGCCCTACGGCGATCGAGGTTATAACAAGAAAAAAAAGGCCTAGTCTACTTCTATCGCCCCTCCCATTTTAATTGTCATCCTCATTTAAGATTTCACCACAGTATTTGCAATGCAAGGCATCATCGTCATGCCCTTCACTCCCACAAAATCGGCAAGCTTGGGTATTATGAGAAGTAACCCCTGTGGCATTCACCATTTCTGCCGAAACAATACCTGTTGGCACCGCAATAATAGCATAACCCAAAATCATGACAACTGCTGATAAAAATTGACCTAAACTGGTTTGGGGTGTGATATCTCCATATCCCACCGTGGTAAGTGTCACCACTGCCCAGTAAATACTTCTTGGAATACTGGAAAACTTGTCGTTGTTCCCACCTTCGACCAGGTACATAATCGCTCCGATGATCACCACAAGTAAAGTGACTGCCATCAGGAAGACGAATATTTTAGCCCGGCTTGCCTTCAAGGCATTGGTAATGATAGCCCCTTCATTCAAGAAATGACCCAATTTGAAAATCCGGAAAATCCGGATCAATCTAAGGGCTCGAATGACGATAAAATAATGGGTTCCCGCAATAAACAAACTCAGATAGGCCGGCAGGATAGCCAGGAGATCAATAATTCCGAAGAAGCTGCTCATGTACTTGAGGGGCCGGTATACAGCATAAATTCGAAGGCCGTACTCTATGGTGAAAATGACCGTAAAGATCCACTCTAATACAAAGAAAAGGGTAGCATATTTGATCTGAATGTAATCTACTGACTCTAGCATCACAATAATGACACTAATAGAGATCACAATTAACAGGCAGATATCAAAAGTACGTCCCAAAGGCGTATCTGCCTCGAAGATAATTTCGTGAATCCGTTCTTTGGTTTTATTGCGTTTGATGGCTTTGCTCATTGTTCAGGTAGTTCAAATCCTCCCAAAATTATCAATACTAGTGTATTAGTAGGTAAAGCTTTAGCGTTTTTTCGTTTAAGTAATTGTGAAACAGTCTTCTTCATAGCGATAAATAACATCTATTCTGACGGATGAACTAGCATGGGTCACTTCCATGTACCCCATCTGACTGGAACACTACCGTACCCTCATTGGATGTATTTTTTTTACAAATTCTACGTTATAAAAGGTATTTTCACGGATTCTTTTTCCGTTAATAGGAAAAAACAGTAAAATCAAAGCCTAATAGGTCTTTTTTGTTCAAAATATAAAACCGATTGATGTGCTAAAAGCAGTTATCATAGAAGATGAGTTAAATGGTCTAAATAATTTAAAAACCCTATTAGCCAAACACCTGTCTCTTATACACATCTGACG
>CAJXUM010000405.1 GCA_913060855.1 uncultured Lewinella sp.
TGTATAAGAGACAGATTTTATCCCTACTTCAATGCAATTGGTGTTTCTACAATTGGCAATATGGAAAGAACCTTAGCTCATGAAATCGGACATTTTATAGACTATTTTTTAGGAAGCAAAAAAAGCAGATATTATTCATCTGATGATAAAAAAAGCCTTGCAGGAATTGTTGCTTCTGACTTTAGGAAAAACATGGTTCAAAGACAGAGAAGCGAATATAAAAATAGAACTAAGGAATGTTTTGCGAGAGCAATTGAGCAATATTACTGTTTAAGTAATTCAATAATCATACGAGATATTGAAACAGAATATTGTAAACAAGAGATTTTCAAAGAACAAATTATACCTCAAATAAAAAAACTATTTGACGAATTAAAAACTGCCACCAATAAATAAGGCTTCAATCGGTCGGCACGACCCAGATTGAGGCCTATGTTGAGCGAAGTGCCATCCCAAGGGTTAGCACTGTACAAAAACGAAATATAAATTGGTATGTTATTGGGCTCTAAGCGGAATGAGGAGTTAGGTTATAAGTGTTGAGTTATATGGATTATGGGTCATTTTGTCTAAAAAAGAGAGTGAATCGGTGTTTTTATCTTCGTAAATTTAGAGAACTGGTGATTATAAGCATAATCTTATCAGCCCTTGCTGTTGCAAAGGTTGAGTGTGTTATCGTTGTAGAGGAGTTATGGTTTTAGAATAAGGAGGCCCTCTGACGGGTTCAATTATGCCGATGCATAAGAGTCGTCCATTTTTGCATTTGGGGCATTGTTCTACATTGAGTCCGCGTGTTTTCCAGTAGTCCTTCCAGTTGATTTTTTCAGTTGTCGGCGGATGGGGAAAAACCCGCTGTTTCCAGGCGGCGGAGAGGATTCCATAATGCCTAATGCGACAGAATCCCCTGGGCAGGAAATGTAGGGAGAATCTGCGGATAAATTCCTGAGGGGAGAGATTGATGACCTTTTTTTGAGCGGCTTGTCGGTAATCCTTGTAGTGGAAAGCGACTTTTTTCTGGTTATGGTCGATGATGCGGTGATGACTGATAGCAATGTTGTGGGTGTATCGGGCCAGATAACGGACAAGGGCTTGCTTCCCCCCAAAGGGAGGTTTGGCATAAACATTCCATTTTAAGGCCTTGATTTGTTGGATAAGTTGCTGGGTATGATCCAGGCCTTGAAAGAGGAAGAAGTTATTGAGTTGTGCGATGAATAGTCCCTTGAACTTTTTACTCAACCCCTTGACGGGAAAGAGAAATTTGCCATTTCCTTTTGCATTTTTCCATTTTCCGTTGATTGTGACTCCCCCGCCTGGGACGATGCAATGAACGTGAGGATGGAAGCTGAGGTTACTGCCCCAAGTGTGAAGCACGATAGTAGCGCCAGTTTGAGCACCGAGGAATTTATGATTCCAGCCAAATGCGTCGATGGTTTGCCAAGCCGTTTTCATCAAGAGAGCATAAAGCTGCCTGGGATAAGCTATGCAGAGTTGATTGAGTTGATGAGGCAGGGTAAAAACCAAGTGATAGTAATGGGTATTGATAAACTGCTGTTGTCGCTGTTGTATCCACTGTTCTTTTTGAGTGTTCTGGCATCGAGAGCAGTGACGATTACGACAACTATTGTACCGATGATGGATTTTTTGGCAAGAGTCACAACGATAAAGGTGTCCCCCCAATGCGGGCGTACGGCATCGCCTAATGGCATCGAGGATGCGTACTTGGTAGTTGTTGCAGTGCTGTTCAATAAAAGCCCACTGCTGGTCGATGATGCGAGCAATGCTGTCTGGATCTGCCATGATTTACTCAGCTTTGAGTTGGGTAAAGCTTATCAAATGGACTGTAGCGGTGGCTACCCTGGAGCCTTGCTACATGCAAGTAAATGAGGGTAGTAGAGAGGTGTTCATGCCCGAGGAGCTGTCGAAGTGTATCGACATCCATTCCATATTCGAGCAAGTGAGTGGCATAACTGTGTCGGAGGGTATGGAGGGTAGCCTCTTTATTGATACCAGCAAGTTTAAGGGTCTCCCGCATGATCCATTGCAGTCCCTTGGCGGATAGTCTGGAGGCGATATCCTTTCCATTGAAGAGGAAGCATTTGGGATTGTAAGCGGCGATGTACTTGCGTAAACCTATGGCCAAAAGTGGACTGAGTGGTAGGTAACGATCTTTATTGTACTTTGTTTGTCGGATGTGAATGGTGAGTCGGTCGAAGTCGACATCGGTCAAGCGAAGGTTGCGGACTTCTTTGGATCGCAAGCCGGCAGAATAGATGAGGCAAAGTAAGATTCGGTGTTTGAGTATTCTACCAGCGGCGAAGAGGGTTTTGCATTCTTGGGTACTGAGCACGACGGGCAACTTATTGTCGCGCTTGATTGTAGGTAGTTTGATGATGCGATCTTCCAGATCGTGCATACGGAATAGGAATCGCAAGCCATAAAAAGTGTGCTTGAAATAGGAACGCGAAGGTTTTTGCCCCAGGAGTAAATGCTGTAGATATCCATTGATCTGTTCCTCGTCTAGATGAATAGGAATAGACTTGAAATGAAGGCTAATCTTGGCGATACAACGCCCATAATTGAGCAAAGTAGAATTGGATAATCCGCCGAGCATAACTTTTTGCTCAAGGCGTTCAAACATTGACACAAAACCATTAACTTCATTCTTAGCCTGATCAATGATCCGGCTGCTTTTAATGTTCTCCATGTGTAGGTAGAAATTTGGTTAAGTAATACCTACTACATGGAGATTTTTAGTCAAAATGGCAAGCCGTCGCCTTGGCGACTTCGTTCAACAATGTGTATTCGATCATGCTGCTTTGGTAAATGATGATCAACTTTGACTGAAATGGGATTTGATTGATATGTCATAAAGACCTAACTTGAGAAAAAATAGCAGCACGTCGCATACACGCCCCCGTTAGCCTCCATTAAAAAAATAAAAAATGACAGAACCTAAAAATAAGATTAAGCAAATAACTACGATTTTAGGACTAATCTTGTTCTTCATTGCAGGATTCTGGACAGGAAAAAAATATGACAAAAATCAAGAGTCAGTAATCGTAATAAAAAGCAATCCAGAGATGGAGGAATATCAAGAAATAACTGGAGAATTCGTGAGAACATGGATTGATGCAGATGCAGAAGCATGTGCAAATACATTTGCTGAAGATGCTGTTTATATGATCCCTGGCGAACAAATTCTATTTGGTCGAACAGAAATAAAAGCATCTCTTAAAGAATTGTTCGATAACAGAGGAAATCAAGAAATAATCACAATGGCAGAGCCAGCAAAGGAAGTGATAACTTTCCAAAATTGGGCAGTTATTCGAGGAACTGGTGAAGAGTCAGTTATGAAAGCGGACTCAACTGTATCAAAGGAAACCTATAAGTGGATTGTTTTAGCTAAGAAAAAAGATGATGGAAAATGGGAAACAGTTTGGGATATCTATAATTTGGACTGACAAATAAAAACGAGAGGCTAACAATAGCTATGACGATTATAGCTGGCAAGAGCCAGCTACAATTAAAAGTTATAGATAATCTAAAGAAATCAAGAATAACTAAATGTCTGTTGATAATAAAGAGGAAACTCTCTTTCATAGAATCGTTGATGTTGGCCTAAACAAGGAGTTTTCAGTAACTGAGAAAAGGTACCTGAGGGTCGCCAATATAGCCGCAATTCTAGGGGTTCTGTTCAACTTATTATGGATGTCAATTGCCATATCCATTTTGGAAACAACAAGTGCGGTATGGAATGTAATACTGGGCTTGATGTTTCTGCTGGTATTAGTTCTAAACCAGAAAGGCAGACGGGTTACTGCTTCAGCCTGGCTTGCTATCTCAGCATATTTTTCAGTACTCGTATTTCTTTATTTTTCGGGATACCACTCAGGGATTGCTACCGTTTGTTTTCTAATAATCATCTTGCCCTACATGACTTTCCCGCGAAAGGCAAGATCGCTTGCCCATGGTTTCAGTTTATTGGCTTGCTTGACTTTGATTGCTATAGTTGTCTTTCAATCAGCATTCTATGCTCACCATAATGACATGGATCCCTATTTATCACAGATTGTCAATATAGGCATGACGGCATTAATTAGTCTTGCTCTGATTTGGAGCTTATCTGTGCTGATTGATAGATCAGAAGATTCATTAATAGCAGAACAGAAAAAATCAGATAATCTTCTGCACAATATTCTACCTGCAAACATTATAAAGGACCTGAAAGAGAGTGGTAAAACCATTCCAAAAAGACACAAGAATGTGACGATTCTATTCACTGACTTTGAAGGATTTACCAAGTTAGTGGCATCCATCCCGGCAATCACCCTAGTCAATGAACTTAATGACATCTTCGGACGGTTCGATGACATTATGGAGGAGACTAGGGTTGAAAAGATTGAAACAATTGGTGATGCATATATGGCTGCATGCGGCCTTGAAGGTGAAATCACAAACCACGCTGCTAATTGTATCACAGCGGCAAAAAAGATGCTGTCCTACCTTGAGAAGAGGAATAAGAACCACGAAATAAAATGGAGGATGAGGGTTGGGATACATTCAGGAGCTATAGTAGCTGGTGTTGTAGGCAAAAAGAAGTTTGCCTACGACCTTTTTGGAGATACGATAAATACGGCCAGCAGGATAGAATCTGCAGGCGAAGCGGGTAAAATTAATATCTCCTCATCTACCTATGAACTAGTTAAGAACGACTTTTCATGTCTTTCTCGTGGAAAGATATTTGCGAAGGGAAAAGGAGAATTGGAAATGTATTTTGTAGAATAAACTTTAGCTAGTCGAGTAGACGGCCCCACCGGCGATAACTGATGGGGTGCGCCTCTCACACCACCGTACATACGGGTCTCGTATACGGCGATTCACTAAATCGAAGCTTTAAATTTTGAGTAGTAGTCAATCATAGAAACGTAGCCTTTTCGTTTGAGTAGCGACACTTTTATAGTGTAGGACTTTGAGCTACTGCCCATCCGCCCATTCTTGTTCTACTCCACGCGTAGGCTGTTCCTTCCTTTACGCCCAATCTAATGAGGTTCTTACGTTTGCGCTCAGGCTTTTTCCAATCATGCCAAATACAGTATCGCAGTCTCCCATATAAGGGACTTGCACCCTCTAGAATAGTTTGCTACCTTTCGGTAGCTGTACATGCCAGGCACACACATAGGCTAAAACATCCATCCGTCCTAAACGGGTGCACGGTGTTTAGTCAGCCCGATGGCAAACATTAAACAAAGAAATATGAAAAACATCATTTTACTGTGCTTGACTATTTTTTTTATAGGTTGTAAAGAACAATCAAAAAAAGAAATAAATAAATCTATAGATAATGAAGAGATTGTAAAAAAGAAACGACCAGTAGCCTTAGAAAATGGAAAATTTTTTGAATTTAATGGCAAGAAAATGCTGTATGGTGGAGAAAATGAAAATCAGCACTTTGACATAACTGACTATCTGCTTAAAGATGAACAGTTTCATTACGGAATCGGTCGTGAAAAATTCCCAGCTTTACTAAAGCCAGAATTTATTTCTGTTAGTGAAGCCAATAAAGTTTGGGCAGATAGCACAAGGTTTTTATTAGCTAAATCTGGCAATGATATCAAAGCCTATTCTGTTAAAGATCTTACCAGGCATGAAATTGTAAATGACGTTTTAGATGGGCAACCCATAATGGCTGTTTACTGCATATTGGCAGATTTAGGAGCTATTTATGAGCGAAATTATGGCGACAAAGAACTCACGTTTGCTCTAAGTGGATACACTTATTATGATGAAGGTGTTTGGAATGGATTAGACGGTTTTGTGTTTTGGGACAGGGAAACAGAAAGCCTTTGGTGGCCATTAATTGGGAAAGCAGTATCTGGATCTCTCAAAAATGTCAAACTTATTGAGATGGATAAAGAAAAGTGGAGTGATACCACCTGGAAATATATAAGAGGTAATTATCCAAACGCCCAAATTTTAAAGTCAGGACAAGACTTTGAAAGACCAGCCGAATGGGAACAAATAGAAGATGTCACTTCCATAATAGAAAATTACTCGATTGAAAAATAAAAACGTTTGCCAATACATAAAACGTTCGTAGTCAGCAAAAACCGGCTACCCCACACCTTACATAATGCCTAAAGTCCAAACTGTGTCTCATAAATATGATGAGCCATTACAGCTGTCTCTTATACACATCTCCGAGCCCACGAGACCGAGGCTGA
>CAJXUM010000406.1 GCA_913060855.1 uncultured Lewinella sp.
TGGGCTCGGAGATGTGTATAAGAGACAGAGGTAATAATATCAGGCACTTTGATAAACTATTCCGGCTAGGTTTTAGTCGACCCATCGGCCGCTTTGTTGCGGCGATGCTGGGTTTTTATATCATGATGATCTTACTGGGCGTTAATCCCTGGTTGAGTATAGCGGGGGCCATTGCCTTTGGTTTTATGACCAATAATCTCGTTTTGTTTGAAGCGGGGCATGCCTCTAAGCTGCGGGTGATTTCCTTTCTACCATTGATCACAGCGGGTATTTTATTGGCCTTTCGGAAAAAATATTTACTAGGCGGTACACTCTTTGGTTTTGGAATGGGTTTGGGCATTTTTGCCAATCACCCACAGATGTTATACTATTTTGCACTTACCCTGCCTGCCTTTGGGATTGCCGCATTGGTAAAACATATTCAAGAGAATGAAGTGCCTGCCTTTTTTAAAGCTTGTGGCGTGTTGTTAGTGGGTGCCTTATTAGCGGTAGGTTCTACGGCTTCCAATTTGTTGCCGACCATGGAATACCAGGAGGATACCATGCGGGGAGCGCCAATCCTAGAAAACACCGGTGCTGTAGATCCCAACAATAGTAGTCAGACAGAAGGCTTGGCCTGGAATTATGCGATGGCCTATAGCAATAATTTTAATGACCTCTTTTCTTCTTTTATACCTGGTTTCGTCGGAGGTGGTTCGGCGGAAAAAGTGAGCACTTCTAGCCCCGTGGCCAAAAATCCACAGTGGCGGCAATTGGTGCAGGCTTATCAGATGCGCGCTCCCTTGTATTGGGGTGGAGTTGGATCTACCAGTGGCCCGATTTATTTCGGTGCTGTTATCTTTTTCCTCTTTGTTTTGGGAATTATTGTCGTAAAAGGGCCTGTCAAATGGTGGCTAGCTATTGGAACATTGATCACCTTTATGATTTCATTGGGTTCCAATTTTGAGTTATTTAATCGCTTCTTATTTGACTATGCGCCGCTGTTTAATAAATTCCGGACGCCCAATTCCGTATTGAGTGTTACTTCTTTCTTGGTTCCGGTATTGAGTGTTTTGGCGGTACAACAGTTTTTAGATAAAAAAATAGATAAAGCCGCCCTATTGAAAGGGACCTTGATGGCAGGTGGGATAGTAGGTGGCTTTTCCCTATTGATGGCATTAATGGGGCCGAGTCTATTCGACTTTGCCAATCCTGGTGACGCCAATTACTCGCAGGGCGGTCTTTCTTTAGATCCCTTGATTGATACTAGAAAGAGCCTCATGCGTTCCGACTCCTTCCGTTCTTTTGTACTCATTGGATTGGCAGTTGGCTTACTTTATTTTTTCCTAAAGGATAAACTGAAAGCTACTTATATGATCGCTGGATTGGCGGTCTTGTTTACCTATGATGCCTGGACAGTTGGGCATCGCTATGTCAACAGCGATGACTTCCAAGCCAATCGTCGCTTGGAAACGGCCTTTGCCCCTCGCCCTGCCGATCAAGAAATCTTGAAAGATCCAACGAAGAGCTTCCGCGTATATGACCTGAGTGTGGGTAATCCGTTTGTCTCCACGATAGCTTCCAATTTTCACCAATCATTAGGTGGTTATAGTGCGGCTAAAATGCAGCGCTACCAGGATATTATGGATAAATACCTGATGCGAGGCGAGCAGAAGGTCATCAATATGTTGAATACCCGCTATTATATCGTAGGGGATCAGCAGCAGCAACAGCCCGCTGCTGCGCAGCTCAATGCTGGCGCGATGGGTAATGCTTGGTTTGTTAGTCGCTTTGTCAATGCCCAGTCTGCTAATGAGGAAATTGATGCATTAGCTGATTTTGATCCGGGCAGTGAAGCCGTTGTACATCAGGAGTTCAATGACTACATCGCGGGTGTGAGTCCACAAAAAAACGGAACCATTATATTGGATGAATACCAGCCTAACCAGCTCACTTACACCTCTAATACAGCCTCAGAACAGTTTGCAGTTTTCTCAGAAATCTGGTATGGCCCCAATAAAGGTTGGCAGGCTTATATAGATGGCGAAGCCGTAGATCACATCCGTGTCAACTATATTTTGAGGGGAATGAAAGTCCCAGCTGGCCAGCATAAAATTGAATTCAAATTTGATCCTAAAGTATATACCAGAGGAAAAACGATATCTTTTATTTCCTCTTTGCTCATCCTTTTAGGTCTTTTGGGTGTTATAGTGAAAGCCTTTCCCCAGTGGAAAGAAGAACTAACCCAAAAACCTAATCCAGTTGAAAAGAAACCTATTTCTCCGACTAAGTCGACCGCAGCAGTAAAGTCTCCTAAAGGAAAAACGAAAGGCAAAAACAAGAAGAAAAAATAAAAACATTACAACTTATTGTTATATATATTTTTTCAATAAAAGCAGTTCGCTGTTTTTGTTTTTGTCCTAATTCCACTACATTAGACAGGAATTAGCCTTATTCTCTCACCTTACCCAAGTTATTAATGCATGTAGGCCTACCTACATCACCCCTTACTTACGTACTGTCTTATGAAGAATTGGCTACTATTTATAAGTCTGCTTACTACTAGTGGCCTGATGTTCAACATCGGGAGTTTACAGGCATTCAACCTACCAGGTCCATCTGTGGATAGTCTTAATCAATTGGCCGCAGTGGATACCCTTTCCTTCTATGAAAGAATAAAGATTAGTGAGCGAGCCTTCTCTATTGCACAAGAGAAGAATTATCCGGCAGGTCAGTATAAAGCCGCACTGATGGCGGGTATGTCTCATATGGGGCTCAATCAATTGGAAGAGGCGATTGGCTACTTTCAATCGGCTTACGAATTGGGAGAACGAACTGGAGAAACAGCATGGGTAGCAGAATCCCGCTTCCACCTGGGTGAAGTCTATTACTACCTAAACAATAATGACCAAGCCAAGACTGCCTTCAATGAGGCTTTGACACAATTCGAAGCCTTGGATAGCACCAAGTGGATTGGGGTCATAAAGAATGCGCTAGGTGTGATCCTATATTATGGAGAGGACGATAAAGAAGCGGGAGCCCAATTGTATGAAGAAGCTTATCAAATTCTTTCCTCAAATGGTCTTGAGCAGGAAGCCCAAGGAGCACTAAATAACTTAGCTGATCATTATTTCAACGAAGGAAAAATTGAACAAGCACAGCAATATTTCGAAAAAGTCTTAGCGATCGATCGAAAGTATAAGTCCTTTTATGGAGAAACCCTTTCCTTGCTCAATCTGGGCTGGTGCTATCGCAAGAAGGGGCAATATGATAAAGCGATAGCCCTGGTTCAAGAAAGTTTGACCATTTCTGGGCGTGAAGGTATCAATCAGCACCTCATACTAGGACATTCAGAGTTGAGTCATACTTACAAAGCAAAAGGTGATTTTGAGCAAGCCTTACTGGAGTCAGAGAAGTATATACAATTAAAAGATTCCTTAGATCGCCTGCAAAAAGACCAGGGGCTTAATGACTTAATGGTACAATTTGAAACCGAGAAGAAGGAACAAGAATTAGAATTGAGTCAGCAAAAGTTGGAACAATTTGAAGCACAGGAAAAGATTCAACGCCTCACTACTTATCTTTTATTGGGCGCCGCCTGTCTTAGCTTTGTCGTGGCCTTTCTTTTTATCTCTCGCAACAAGGTAACGCGGCAACTAGCGGAAAGTGAACTACAGAATGAAAAATTGGCGAGTCAGCAGCTACAGTTACAACTCAATTCTAAAAAGCAAGATCTCACCAATTTGGCTTTAGATATATCTAGAAAAAATAGTTTTTCTAGCAAAGTACACGAATCCTTACAGGAGATTAATAAGACCAGTGATGCACTGGATCGGAAAAAGAAAATTCAGGCCTTACTTCGGATCACAAGTAATCATCTTCGAATCAATGAAGATGCGCAAGAGTTTCAGGTCAATATCGATACGGTTAATAATGACTTCTTTAATAAGCTAGATGAACAGTTTGATAGCTTAACGGCGAATGACAAGAACCTATGCGGATTAATCCGACTCAATCTTTCGTCCAAAGATATTGCTGCCATTAAGAATATTTCACCCAAATCGGTAGAGATGGGTCGATATCGGCTTCGGAAAAAATTGAACCTAAGTTCGGAGGAAGATTTATCAGAATTCCTACAAAATTTCAAATAATTAGTGAAAATACGCTAAATAGAGGCTCTTGTAGGGGTCTTGTAGGGGTGTTTTTTTATCATTATGTTGTTAGAAGCCCTACATTTGTTTTCAATAAGGAAGAAATAATTAACGATTAACTTCTTTCAGCAAAGGCATGGGCCTTTAACCATAAACAAGCGACACACAAACACACTTGAACAATTAAGAATAATATCCCTAGCGATAAAGAATAATATTTGGGTTTTTAAGGAGAGAGTTTATAACGCCTTGCCGTTCACCGGCAAGGTTTTTTTATTTTGTGTCCGCATCAAAACATATCTGAGGCCTATTCGTACAACTCAAAGCCCTAACAAATAGTTTAGTTATCATACCGTCCGTCATTCAGGCTTTTGTCAGATGATGAGGGTAAACATTCAAACAACTTTACTATTAGCACATTGATATGCTGTCAACGCTAGTTAGACCTAAGGTCGGCCACAGGCTTCAGATGTTAGGATGACCAGTGCTCGGATAAACTTCTGAAGTCTCAGCAGGGAGCCTAGCTTAACTTATTTGACAGGGTACGAAGCAAAATCAAAACAATGAAGTATTTATCGCAATTCGGCTTATTGGCTTTTCTTTTCCTATTTACCGCTTGCCAAGCCAGTCCAGAAAATCAAACCACTGCTACAGCCAGCCAAAAGGAAGTAGTACCCTCCATTGAATTACCTAATGAAAGAGGGACTAATCCCGGATCCGATGTAAGCGAAGAAGAAAAAGCCAGCCCTAACACAACTAGTCATGAACCAACGCCAACTGCTACCCCAAAAGTATCGAGCCCCGCAGCAGTAAAAGTGCCTACTACTTCGAGAGCCAGTTCGATCGAAGCAATACCGACTCCAAAGGCCAAAGAAGAAAACAAGACTTCCCCAATCATAACACCTACTACAATTCCCGAGGCAACACCTCCCTCCCCCACCCCAACCGTAGTAACCCCAGCCGAAGAACTACCTTCAGCTGAAGTAGAGGATATAATCCCGGTTAAGGAAGAAGCTCCCGCAGCGCCCGTTGCACCCTCCCACGACAGTTGGAATACCTTACTAACTCAACACGTCACCAGTACTGGCAAAGTCAACTACAAGGGATTAAAAGCCAAGCAAAAAGAATTGGAAGCCTACCTGAAGCTATTATCAGACAATCCGGTGCAAACTTCCTGGTCGCGCAATGAGAAAATGGCCTATTGGATTAATGCCTACAATGCTTTTACAGTAAAGTTGATTCTTGACAACTATCCCTTGAGTAGTATCACTAACCTCTCTGGTGGCAAGGTTTGGGATAAAAAATGGATTAAATTAGGCGGAAAAACCTATAGCCTCAATAATATCGAAAATGATATACTAAGACCACAATACAAAGATGCTCGCATTCACTTCGCCGTGAACTGCGCCGCTAAGTCCTGCCCCCCGCTCCTCAATCGCGCCTGGACCGCCAGCAATCTCAACACCTACTTAGAGCGCCAGGCCAAACAATTCATCAATAATAGCCAATACAATCAGCTAAGTGCCGATAAAGTAACGATTTCAAAGATATTTGAGTGGTATGCCGCCGATTTTGGTAATATTGTAACTTATCTTAACAAATATTCAACCACCAGCATTAATGCAAAGGCCCAAGTAGGTTACCAAAATTACGATTGGGCCTTGAACCAGTAAATCACATGCAACTGCCCGCTGCCTTCCAGGAGGCCATGAAAATACAATTAGGAGGAGTCTATGGGGAATTCGAACAAGCCCTGTCGACTCCTCCTTCCGTTAGTATCCGTTCTCATGTTTTGAAATCAAAAATTAGGAAAGAAAATTCAGACGGAGTAAAATGGAACAACAAAGGAGTATATCTATCTGAGCGTCCCATTTTCACCCTCGATCCTGCTTTTCATGCAGGGGCCTATTATGTGCAAGAAGCTTCTTCGATGTTTGTGGCGGAAGCGGTGCGACAGATTGGGGCCAGCCAGGAAGGAAGGGGCTTGAAGGTATTGGACCTCTGTGCAGCGCCAGGTGGAAAGCTGTCTCTTATACACATCTCCGAGCCCACGAGACCGAGGCTGATCTCG
>CAJXUM010000407.1 GCA_913060855.1 uncultured Lewinella sp.
TCGTGGGCTCGGAGATGTGTATAAGAGACAGGTCCATACACTAATACCTCCAATCCCCTTTGCGGCATAATGCGCTAAGGATTCTTCGAGCGACCAGGGTTTCGTGGTAATGGTGTGGATGCACAGCTTTGATAAATCTTTTTGGTTTTCCATTCTGTTTCGCTGCTTATTTCACACTTCCATAAAAAGTATAATAAGGTTCGTTTTGTATAAGTCTTTGGACGTATAATGCCAGTTCGCGTGCATGGTAATCACCCCACATACAGGACTCACCATAAGGTATCTTGCTACCTGGCGGTACATAATCCCAGCCATTAGGCTGATGATAGATGGTGTGCAGGATTAAACCTTGGTGCTGCGGATCTTTACTTAGATAAGGATCATCAAATAGTGAATCCAGTACCGTCAAGCCCGCTTGCCAATACTTGTGCCCTTCTTCTTCACCGAGATACTTGCCCAGTCGCAATAAGCCTTGCGCGGCGATGGC
The DNA here is from genome assembly GCA_913060855.1 of uncultured Lewinella sp. Classification (GTDB taxonomy): domain Bacteria; phylum Bacteroidota; class Bacteroidia; order Chitinophagales; family Saprospiraceae; genus DT-111. The sequence goes on from CAJXUM010000407.1 coordinate 488, forward strand.
CGCCGCAGAACTGTCGATGGGTTCGTAGTCGTTGTAAGGATCAGACTTTTGGTTGAAGTAATCGCCCAGTTTGTGTATCTGTGGCGCACCCGTATCCCAATACGGAATACCGTCGATAGGCGTATTGGCGATGTAGAAGTCACAGGTAGCCTTGGCTGCTTTTAGGTAGATGGCCTCCAAGTGATCGAAACCACCATAGGGAGTCAACTCTTCAGCAGAAAGTGTTTTTAAATATTCCAATTGCTCGGGATATCCAGCGATGGCCCAGGCGAGTCCGCGCGTCCAGGTAGTAAAGCCGGAAAAACCTTGTTGGGCATTTGGACATCGATAATTACCATCGTTGGTATTGAAAACACTTTCATGGGCTGTTCTTCCCCATTCATCGTAACTATCCCGGCCTTCTCCGTAGTAGATAGCGTATTGGGCAGTGGCGATGGCATGTTGGATACCCCTTTCGAGGAGACTAATCCGCCGATCATTTTCATCCCAAATGGCAAAATCCAGTTCATGGCTTACCATGACGGATCTCACTGTACGAATCGTATCTACAAAAAGCGAATGCGGTCCGTTGAAGGAATAGATATAACCTCCGTCAGGAATACTCGTCCATCGTTTGGCTTGCACGGCTCCCGATAATTTCAGCGCCATCTCATAAAAGTGCTGTTCCCAATTGTCTTGCGGGATTTTGCCTTCTTTCATCAAGCGTAAGAGATTACCGTAGGTACTTACATTATTGAAACCATGGTCGTGTACGCCGAAATGTCCTACATGAGAGGACATTTTATCGACAGTAGCTTTACGACCCATTTCGAGAAATTCCTCCTCTCCAGTGGCGTCAAATTGTAAGATACTTGATCCGTATTGGAAGCCTTGTGTCCATTCTGTCCAACCGCGAGTGGTATATTTTCCAGCACGAGTGAAGACGGGAGCGCCGAGGGCGGGATCGTATTCTTGTTCGATACGTCGTATCTTGTGGGCAGAAAGTTCCCATAGCAGCTTTACCTTGGGCAGGAGCTGCTCAATTGTCAGTTTTTCGTTTATATTCATTCGTTAATACTTAACTTGTCCGAAAATTAAGCAGGATGGACGGTATATAAAAGAGAAATTGCAAAAGATTTAATTTATTTCGCACGCTTATGCATGCAGTAGGGAGGTATTATCGGTTATAACACTGGCAATTGTATATGGATTGCCGGTTGGGCAACTGACAATGGGCGGCTATGAACGTGGCATTTAATGACAATAAGTAAGAGAAATGATAATACAGATGAAATCTTATCCGAGGGCGGCTTTGGTAGGAAACCCATCGGATGGCTATTACGGAAAGACAATCGCTTTTGTGTTTAGCAATTTTTATGCAGAAGTGATTTTGTATGAATCCCCAGAATTAGAGATTCTTCCGCAAGAACGAGATCGTAGTATCTACAAAAATATTAATGGGCTATATGAGGATGTGAATCTCTATGGTTATTATGGAGGTATTCGTTTGGTAAAAGCGACCATTAAGAAGTTTTTGGAATACTGTCGGGCGAATCGAGTCATATTAGATGATCGGAGTTTCACCGTTCGGTATCAATCCAATATCCCTAATCGATTGGGATTAGCGGGATCCAGTGCGATTATTACGGCTTGTATGAAGGCTTTGATGGCTTTTTATAATATTCGAATTCCTCGGCCATTGCTGGCGAATTTGGTGCTGGCGGTGGAGACGGATGAGCTAAGGATTAGTGCGGGGCTGCAGGACCGAGTGGCACAAGCCTATGAACAACCTGTCTATATGGATTTTGATAAAACCATTTTTGACAGGCAGGATTATGGAGGTTATGAAACCTTCTCTGCAGAGCGGCTTAAAAATTTGTACATCGCCTACCGAACGGACTTATCCGAGGGGTCAGAGGTGTTTCACAATGATATCCGTGCTAGGTTTGATAAAGGGGACAAAGTGGTGGTTGATGCGATGCGTGGATTTGCAGACTTGACGGTGAAAGTGAAGACGGCACTCTTGGAAGGGCAATTTGAAAAAATAAGTCCGTTATTGGATGCCAATTTTGATTTGCGTTGCTCTATTTACGAAATTAGTAGTAAAAACAAAGATATGGTGGCCTTGGCGAGGAAGGCCGGAGCTAGTGCAAAATTTACTGGATCTGGGGGAGCAATCATCGGAATGTATAAAGATGAGCGAATGTTTGAAACCTTGAGGGCCAGTTTTTCGAACTATAAGATAGAAGTTTTCAAACCCATAATTGTTACGAACGAATGACAACCATAAAAAAAGCTATTATACCAGCTGCCGGATTCGGCACCCGATTACTGCCAGCCACTAAGTCGCAACCGAAGGAGATGATTCCGATTGTCGACAAACCGGTGATTCAATATGTGATTGAAGAAGCAGTCGAATCGGGCATTACTGATATCTTGATGGTGATTGGGAAAGGTAAACGAGCCATAGAAGAGCATTTTGATCACAATTTTGAACTAGAGTATAATCTGGCCCAAAAGGGCAAGAAAAAGGAATTGGAGATGATCAAACGAATTTCGGATATGGCCAATATCCATTTTGTTTGGCAGAAAGAACTGAACGGCCTAGGGGATGCGGTGCGCTATGGCCGTTTGCATGTGGGGAATGAGCCCTTTGCTGTCCTATTGGGTGATACTATATTAGACTCGAACACGGATGTACCTGTGATGCGACAAATCATGGATGTATACGATAAGCATCAAGCTTCGGTGGTCGCCTTGGAAGAGGTTCCGATGGAATTGACTCATCGTTATGGTGTGATGGGCGGAGAGGCGATCGACGAAAATGGTTTGCACAAGGTGAATCAATGGATCGAAAAGCCTAGGCCTGAGAACGCTCCCTCAAATCTAGTAATTGCTGGGCGCTATGTATTCACTCCCGAAATTTTTGATTTACTGGAAGTGATTCCTACGGGGGTGAATAATGAGATTCAATTGACAGATGCGATGCGTCTTTTGCTGAAACAACAGGACATGTACGGCCTTCATTTTGACGGACAACGTTTTGATGTAGGTAATAAATTGGATTTTATCAAGACGAATCTCTTGTTTGGGTTGAAGCGGGAGGAGTTTCGAGCGGATTTGACGGAATGGGTAAAGGGGCTGGAGCTGTAAGCTGACGATTTCGTGGGTTTGTAGGTAGAGAATACCTGCGACGGCTGAGACGGGACGGGTGTCGGTTGGAAACCGAGCACCATCGGCTGTGGAGTCCAGTCCGTGGCTTTTGCTTTTGATCGCCACCTGCGATAACTGAGCTGAAAAATTAAAGCTATGAAAATGATAACTATTAAATGGAGCGCTATGCTCCTTATGGTGCTATTGGCCAATTCCCTCGGCGCCCAAAGCTGGCGCTATCCCAATTGTGGAGATTTGGAGATTACCAAAATCGAAATGCCAGAGCTAGGTAGCAATGACCTATACATCACCGTTTTCAATCATTGCGATACTTGTTCTCAACATCAGTATACGGGCCTAATGGCTTTTCGAGGGCCTGATACATTAGCTACTGAAGAATGGCTTTTTAGCAAACCATCGCCGGATAATAAGATGGATTATCGTTATAAGCTCTTAGTAGAAACGCCATTTGAGTTCAGTGAAGATATCCGAGTCGAAATGGTAGGACAAGTATGTGATTCGATTGCCTATTTCCCGGATTTGATTGCTGCAGTACCCTCTCGTACGCTGGGTAAGTTAGTACAAGTTTATCCTAACCCCACGAAAGATTTCATTAAACTTATTCCTGCTGAAGGTCTTGATTTGAGCGAAATGCGGTTGGTAGATATCAATGGGCGTACGTTGAAAGAATGGACGCTTCTTCCTGAGGAAGTTTCTTTGAAGCAGTGGCCCACTGGTGTTTATTGGCTCATCATTACCAGCAACAAAGGACAAATGGTGAAAAAAGTCGTCCTGAAATAGATATACAATCTGGGCGATAAAGGCCTGCTCAAACATACACTGAATGATTGTAAAGATCGAGCATTAATTGCAGCTATGCTTGTTGTAAAGTTAAATGTTCTTTTAGTAGAAGCACCAGGTCATTGATTGCTTTTTCGTCCGTATTATAATTGGTAATGCAAGCGCGTAAGCATAGCTTTTCTCCAATAGGATAGGTGGAAAGCCACGCTTTTCCCGTCCGGATAATTCCATCGACTAGTTTTTGAGCCTTTTCTGGCTGCTCTTGTAATACTGGATGACTAAAACAGACAATGGGTAAAACGGTATCATTGTGTATGGTCCAGCCTTCATCGATTAAGGAACGGCGTAATAGGTCCGCTTGTGCCATTTGACCATCAATCACCTCTTGGTAGCCTTTCCAACCGAAAAGCAATAAAGGTAAATGGAGTTTCAGGCCCATGAATCGCCGCGACCATTGAATAGAATGTACATAGGGATCAATTTCCTTTGGCTGTTCTCCTTTCTTGGGCATATAGGCTGTTGTCACACTAAATGCCTGATGCAATATAGTCGGATTGGCAGTGAGAAAAACACTGATCCCCATCGGAACAGAGAACCACTTATGAATATCCATGGTAATCGAATCACTTCTTTCGATTCCTGCCAAATACTTGGCTTTATCTGCCGAAAGTACCAAGGCCCCACCATAAGCGGCATCGACATGAAACCACATATCGTGGTTCTCGCAAAGTGTCGCAATCGAATGTAAGTCATCAATAGCGCCTGCCCCAGTCGTCCCTGCTGTCCCAACAATCATTAGCGGAAGGTGTCCCTCGGCTTGGTCTTGTTCGATCTGTTGAGTGAGCAATTGCATATTCATAGATTGGTCATCGGAAGCTGGAATTTTAATGACGGAATACGCGCCCAAGCCTACTGATCGAGCGGCCTTGACGATGCTATGATGAGACTCTGCAGAACAATAGATCCGCGGAAGTTGCTGAATTTTTAATAAACCATGTGTGTTGAAATCCGGGATGGACTGATTGAGTGCGCAGATGAGTGCGGTGAGGTTGGACTCTGCCCCGCCGGAGGTAAAAGTGCCATCCTGCTGCTCCGTGGCGTAGCCAAATCTTGCACAAAGTTGATGAATGAGATTGCGTTCAATCTCTGCCGCATAAGGCGCATGACTCCAAGCCGCCAATTGTGGATTGAGAAAAGCAGTAATCAAATCAGCTAAGATGGAAGGGAAATTGGGACGCGGGTTGAAGAGGCCGAAGTAGTTGGGGTGAGGGGTATGAATGGTATATTCTTTCAGGTCCTCAATTAACTGTTGAATCGCGAGGGCACCATCCTGCGGTTCTTTAAAATCAAACTTTTCGACTTTTGCGGCAATCGTTTCTTGTTGCCAGATGGTGCCAATCGATTGCTCGTTAATTTGCTCATAGAATTGCAATAGAGTGTCTGAAGTCATTTGTAAGAGGAGCGTATTACCGGCTTTTCCAGACGCATCGCCTTGTTTTAAAACAGCGGTTATTTGTTTACTAATGGTCTTGTCAAACTGGTTGACGATATCAAGTTGTTTACCTTTGCTGTACACCGGTAGGATAAGGCAAGGTGTTGAGAGTTTATCGATTTGACCTGTTTTTGAAACGAATTCCATGATGTGACCTCGGTGATTAGTAATGTTTTTGTTTGTTATTTCCGTTAGGATACGAGCTTATATACACAACCTGTCTCTTATACACATCTCCGAGCCCACGAGACCGAGGCTGATCT
>CAJXUM010000408.1 GCA_913060855.1 uncultured Lewinella sp.
AGAGACAGCCTTTATGGTTCGCTAAATTTCCTAAAAAAGACATAGCTGAGTAATAAGCAGTGAAGTCTAATGGCTCCAAGTGGGCCATAGACCTTCGGGCGGAGCCATGTCTAATCGGAAAGCAGCAATTAGAAACATCTATTATTCACTAATTAAAATGTCATAAGCATGCAAACACGAAGTGTTATTGTAAAACTAACCTCCAAAACATTATTTGCCCTTATTTGTGGACTAACACTCTTCCTATCTAGTTGCCAGAAAGACTCTTTTGGAGAAATGGAAGAAGAAGAATCGTTTGAGGTATTCAGTACGGAAGATATTGACTTTCAAAAAATGGCCTTGAAGCAGGTATATGATATACCCACAGAAAACATGACTGAGGCACAAATACAGCGAATTTATTCAAGATCGATGGCTAAAGTGCCTGCTGACGAATTGACGCGCCTGAAAGAGTACACTGCGGAAATGGAAACGGAGATGCATACCCAACTTAACGTGTCACGAATCAGTATCAGAAGCGGAGAAACCATTTTGTCGCCAAGTGGAGCTACTTCGTCTTTTGGTCAATCAGTTACTAGTAATCGAAGTCATTTTATGGTAGGTGACGAAGGTAAGGTAAGTATCTATACAGATAGAATGGGCCGCTATGATCTCACACAATCTTTTTCCGATAATACGCCTAATTTTGGACGTTCTGTTTCTTCAGGAGGAGATTGGTTAGCTGTAGGTGCATACGGTAGTTTTGAAGAAGATTGGTTAGATGGTAAAGTGGTACTCTACAAAAATGAAAGAGGAGTTTGGACAGAAAACCAAACCATTCCAGCGGAAGCTGCCCTTTTTGGAGATCAAGTTGTGGTAGATGGAAATACGCTTGCTGTTAAAGCGCGTAGTGCTAGCCTTGCCACATCTGTGATTTATGTATACAAATATGATGGGAGTAGCTGGGTGAAAGTAGATGAAATAGACAGAGGGTACTTCTATTGGAGTATTGATATGCACCGGGGACGAATTGCAGCGAATGGTTTCGAAGGGAGCAATTTCTTTAGCCCAACTGTATCTATTTTTACGAAAAACTTTTTTGGCGACGATAGCTATCGACTGGAAGGAGAGCAATCTATTCCTGGTGCCTTAAGTCGAGAGGTAGCTATTTCTGGTAATACTATTGTAGCCAATAATTTCTTTAGCCCATTCTTTGCTCGCAGTAATACCAGTTATATATATAGCCTTGACAAAAGAACATGGGGATTGTCCGCAGAGGTTACGCTTCCTGTACCTGCCAATACTTTAGCTCAGGGCTTGGGCTTGGATATAAGCGGAAGTAAAGTTGTGGTTTCTCTACCCGTCTATCAGTTTTGCTGTGGGGCAGAAGATGGCGATGCCGTATTCGTTTTCGAAGGATCGAGAAGCTCATGGAATCTTACGGAAACATTTACGCCCAGTGATGATGCGGGACTGACTTCTATCTACGGTACAGAGCGCGGCGTAGCGATACATGGTACGAAAGTCTTGGTCGGCGCGACAGCTTGGAATGGCGGAACTAAAGGTAAAGTATATGTTCATTAAGCGGACGATATAGTTGATGACATGCACTTAAATATAGTGGGCCTGGTTTTTTTAAGATCAGGCCCACTCGTTTTTATGCGTACTTTTCTTCATCAGGAAGTAGCTCTCACCCAACTATTACTGGGCTAACTGGGCTAGACTTTAGCTTCATATTTAGCTGATCTCACCGCTGTCCTCCCTGTCTAGCAAAAGACTAGGTGGCTTCTCCCTTCTTCATTTGTCGAGGAGTATGTACCTTAGCATGATGATGACCAAGCTGTTTCCCAATGGGAAAATAAGAACGAATCAATGGCAAATAGAGGGCGTGCTACTGGCGCATAGCCAGGTCGAGTACGTGGGGGAGACGACTTATTTAGGAGGGAATGATCGAGACACGGTCCGCCTACATTTTGGCTTAGTTGGTGATTATGATTTTCACTACAGGGAATTAGGGGCTTCATATTCTTTACGAGGAGATCACAATAACATCATGTACTCTAATGGGATCGGACTCGAGATTTTGAATAAAAGTCCGATGATCGAAACTTTCGGTGTGGAGTTTTCCAAAACAACCTTCCTGGAAATTGCCCAACATGGAAATGATGCACTCAAGCAATTGGCCGATCGTATCGCAAGGAATGAAAGTACCATCTTATCCCCCCATTGGCGGCCTAATACTTTTCGGATCAGACAATTGATTCAATCCATTATAGATTGTCCTTTTTCGGGGGCACTCAAGAATCTCTTTCTTCTGTCCAAAAGTATAGAACTGCTGGTACTGCAAGCAGATTGTTATGAGCGAAATCCTACCCCAGTTTTCATCAAGCAAGCGGCAGACAAAGAAAAACTCTTCACGGCCAAAGCAATCCTGGAAGCTAACTTAGAATCCCCACCGACTATCCGCCAGTTATCCCAACAGATCGGAATGAATGATTACAAATTGAAAAAGGGGTTTAAAGAATTGTTTGATACGACCGTCTTTGGATTTATTCATCAAAATCGGATGCAGCTAGCCAAAAAACTACTCCTTGGCACCGATAAGACCGCCAAAGAAATAGCCTATGAAACAGGCTATTCTTCTCCACAACATTTTTCCCGCGCTTTTAAGAAAGCCTTCAATACGACTCCCAATCGTATAAGAAAAACTCCCGATAATACCATCCATTAAGTTTAGCAAATGGCATCTTTGTATTATTATAGCGGGTAAGGATAGGCTGATTATTCATTTCGGACTGCCGATACCTAATGAAGTCTTAACTATAAACAACTATGATTTTACAAAAAACATTGACCACAACGGCTTCAATTTCTAAGCTCTGGGCCTTTTTAACCGAAGCTGATAAAACGAAACAATACATGTTTGGTTGTGAAGTCCTGTCCAGCTGGGAGATCGGAGCACCCGTGATTTGGCAGGGTCAGACAGAAGATGGAAAAGAAATCATTTATGTCAAAGGCGAACTCACCAAAATCGAGCCGCTCAAAGTGTTGCAATTTACTATGTTTGACCCCAATATGGGACTAGCAGATGTACCTCAGAATTACGTTTTGTTGACCTATACCTTGTCGGAAAAAGAGGGACAAACCATACTACATGTGGAGCAAGGGGATTACGCAAAGGCGGATAACGGGCAGTCGCGATTGGAAGAGAGTGAAAAAGGCTGGGATTATGTTTTACCCCTTTTGAAAGAATTAGTGGAAAGAGAAACGACTTAATCAGTCCCTACTTCGTACTTTCGCGGCAAAATAGAATTATTGCCGATGAAATCTCTTCCAATTGTTGACTTACATTGTGATTTGTTGTTGTATTTGGCGCGAGATGCTGCTGCGACGGTCCATGATACCAAAGATATAGGTGTAACCTTACCCTATTTGAAAAAGGGGAATGTCCGGCATCAGGTTATGGCCATTTTTGCCTTAACCCGTCCAGATAGCGTCGAATGGGGGCAGGCTGAATTAAAAGCCTATCAGTCGCTACTGCAAATGGACGATTTTTATCCCGTCACATCGGTGGCAGCTGCCGAGGGTATTGCGACTAGTGAGCAAATTGGGATGACTGTCGCCATTGAAAATGCCAGCGTATTGGCCACCGAAGACGAGTCTCTACAAAATGCCTTCCAACGCTTCGATGCCTTCCACGAGGCTTGCGAGCACATCATTTATATCGGATTCACGCATCATACTGAGAATCGATTTGGTGGGGGGAACTACAGTGACAACGTAGGTCTGAAAGCGGATGGGAAAAACCTCTTGGAGTACATGCATGGCAAACGTATCGCGATAGATTTGGCCCATGCGAGTGATAACTTGGCCCACGATATCATCAATCATATCGATGCCAAATCACTAGATATTCCGGTCATCGCGAGCCACTCCAATTTCCGTCGCCATTGTGACCACGTCCGTAATTTACCCGATGAATTGGTACGAGAAGTCGTAGCTCGGAAAGGACTGATCGGCATGAATTTTCTTCGCGCCTACATTCACCCCAACGATCCTGATTACCTGATCCAACATATATTATACGGCCTGGAAGAGGACGTAGCGCGAGATCAACTTTGTTTTGGTGCTGACTTTTTTTACCGCCCAGCTTTAGATGACCCTACTCGTTTACCATTGTTTTTTGAAGCCCATGAAGATGCTGGGAAATACCCTGATATCTTGGAAGCCCTCCGAGAAAAGGGGACGACGGAAGCTGTATTGGCGCAATTGGCTTATAAGAATGTAGTGGATTTTATTCGTAGGACTTGGTAGGTTTTACAGGATGAGGCTAGGTGTAGGGCAAACGCATCAAATTGCTAGCCCGCAATAATGAAGCGGCGAAGTTGTAAAATGGTGAGTTCTTAGCCGATATAGAAAGTCATCCGAAATGCAAAACATAGAATCGTGCTAGTCCTCAGTCGAGATGCCACCACTTGACTACTTCGTCAATTCACAAATTTGGAGAAAAGCTTTGATGCATTTGTCCTAATTCCCCCCATTTCATACAGCCACATTACAACTTTTATAATACCTTAGCGCGCCACGAGCTAACATCTGATATATATGGCCTCAGCGAATACATTAAGCGAAAAATTCATACAGGACAAGGCGATCAAGTATTTGGCCAAATACTATAAGAGAAGTAGTGCCAATGGTAAGGTATTTGCGCAAGCGGAGGTGCGTACTTTGGAGAAGAAACGTGCCGATGGTTTGATTGCCTGGCGGCAGCTGAGCGGTGGGGTAGGAGTGGCTTCGATGGAAGCTAAATCGGCGAAGACTTTGTCTGCCTTGGTGAAGCAAATAGACGAAGGGAAGATCAAGAAGGATAGTACTTGGTTGACTGTCGTATTGGTTTTTATGGCTGCGTATATACTTTGGGATCGGGGTTTACGAGCCTACTTTGATCCATTCTGGGTGTTGGTTTTGTATGGCGCTTTGTTTTTGCTCCTTCCTTATATTCAACGAATGTTGCAAGGCATTCGACTTCCCTTTCACCAACGATTTGCAGTGCTGGCCCAATTGCAGCAATACCCCTCTAATGAACCTTGGGTGGCTATTGGGACCGATAGTGTCAATTCCAAGCAATATGACTTATTAAAGCGAGCCTGTCGGAAAAAACGTTTGGGCTTATTATTGGTCCAGAAAAATGGGCGAGTGAGCATGGAGACTAGGCCACGTTATAGTTTTGCTTTTCCCAAAAAGGATTTCTTGGTCTACTACGAAAAGGGATCAGACATTCGGAAAGGAGTAAAGAAAGGAGGGAATTGGAAAATCTGGACGATACTGGGAACCTCCTCTCAATTGCGTTCTTCCGTCTCTCATTTTGGTTTAGCATTGGCTGGTTTCTTGGCCATTTATGCGGCTATCAACTTTGACTTATCGACGACTGAGCCCAGGGAGGAGAAGAAAGAAGAAATAAGCCAGCCAGCCACCAAAAAAGATGCTTTTGATTTTCTAGATACTCTCCGAGACCAGATAAAGCCTCAGCCCGATCGAAATGAATTGGCGTCAAAGATAGATTGTAATGAAAGTATTTTAGGCCCCAAATATATTATCCAAGATCGACTTTTCGACGAAGAAAAACGTGCTGTAGAAAGAGTCGCGACCTTGAAGGCTGCGGGTTTTGAGGATAGTAATTATCTCTGGTTACCATGTTATGAAAACGAATTAAGAATAGCTTCTTTTTGTGTTTACCCCTACTTCCCGCGTACTAGCCAAGAAAATGCCCTAGATCAACTCCGTAGCTATCTAGAAATAGGTAAGGAGAAAGGCCTCTCTGTAGAAAAACCGCGAATCCTACTCGTGGAACTCAAATAAGCGATAAATTTCATTTGTGCCTCATGGCTAAAAGGCTTAACTTGTAAGAGTGCTTTTAATTTGATATTGTATTGAAAGCTACTCTATGAGAATTTTTACACTAAGTGCCTGGCATTATCTATGTGTTGTTTTTAGTCTCCTACCACTATGTCTACAAGCTCAGTGGACCCGCCTGGCTACGGGCACAACTGAAAATCTCACCGATATTCACTTTCTGACTACTGATTATGGCGTCGCAGTAGGTGAGTCTGGAACGGTGCTATTGACTACTGATAGTGGCCTGCACTGGAATGACTGTCTCTTATACACATCTGACGCTGCCGACGAAGAGGATAG
>CAJXUM010000409.1 GCA_913060855.1 uncultured Lewinella sp.
CGCCACATCCCCGCCCAACTCGCAACCTTTCTCACCCCTCAACCCGCCATCCCATTACCCAAAGCAATGATAATGACGCCGATAACCATAGCTGCCAACCCTGTATACAAAAACCGAGTAGCCTTACCCGAAGCATTTTTCCATTCTCCTGTCACCAAGCCACTAATAATAGCCACCGCCACACAGACCGTATTAAAAATAGCATAACCTACGGTATTTCCCGCTTGTCCCAATTGAAAGGCAGCAAAAGCAAAGGCGGCAGAGGCCGCAAAATTCAGTACGGCCATCGTTGTCGTCATGCCTATATTGTTGACGATATTGGAAGTCTTGAATTTGCTCCACAAGCCTTTTTGACTCAATTGGTAGATGAAATAAGGAATTACAAATAAGGCACCAGCTACATAAATCACAAAGATGACTACTACTGCGGTCACCCATTCTGGGTTACCCGCGGCCTGACTGGCCTCATGTATAATCGGACGGCCCGCGGCATTGGCATAACTAAAGCCGGTGGCTAATAAACCGCCAATCACTGCAATAGAAATCCCAGTTCCCACTGATTTTTTCTCGGAAACCTTGTCCTTCTTCGCCGCTTCATCGGCCTCTCTAACCAAGCCCGCCCTACCATTGAAAAGAACGCCTAAGAGGACGACTGCGATACCACCAAGAATCGTAATGAATACATTATTAGGTGGCAAACCATCGACTAAAAAGGGTAGGAGAGACCCCACCAAAATCACCGTCCCGATAAAAATAGAAAAGCCCAATGATAGGCCGATATAGTCAATAGCTTTTCCCCACATCATGACGCCCACGCCCCATAACAAACTGGCAAAAGCCATTTTTAGCAGGACATCGGAAGGAATAGCACCTAGGACGGTCGTGAAATCTCCCACTAAGACAAAACCTGCCAGAAGCGGAACGATGAGCAGATTGATAAAAAACATCATTCCCCAAGTATTTTCAAATTCGAAATTCTTGGTGAATTTTTCTGGTAAAGCATAGAGCCCAAGCATAATGCCGGCTACAACTGCCCAAATGATTCCTGCTGTCATGATTTTGTTGTTTTGTTTGTTATTATGTCGTGTCTCGTCTTGTTGCTAATGGATTATCCTAGTTGAGTAGCGGATTACTGACTTTGAAAATGGTTTGGCTTTGGTAGACTTCATCGGGCTGGGTTACTGACTTCGGCGAATCCGGAAGATTTGGACCGTTAGGGTATCTACTTGTTTCAAAACACAAGCCCCGATAGCGACCATATTGGTCACCATTTTCTCTTTTCAATTCATCGGAGGTGAAATAGCCTGTATAAAAAAGCGCGCCAGGTTCGGTGGTCAGTATCTCCAGCTTAGTGCCACTCTTTGTATCGCTGAATTCTGCTACTTTGACCAAACTATCCAGCGGCTTATCAAACATGTAATAGTGTTCGAATCCGGTTTCCATTTCTTGGAAACAATCCCCTAACAAGCGACCCTCCTGGAGGTCGGCAGCCGTTCCCTTCACGGCCTCTATCTCTCCAACTGGAACATTGGTTTCATCTGGAGTAAGAATCGTGGCAGAATTAATTTTTGCGTGGTGATTTTCGATGGTATCTTTAAAGCCAGAAAGATTAAAGTAAGTATGATTGGTTAAGGATAAAGGCGTTGTTTGGTCAGTACGTGCTTCATAAGTAATCGAAAGCTCATTTTCCTCATTCAGGGAGAAAATCACTTTCAAGGAAACATTCCCAGGATATCCCTCTTCTAAATGATCACTCTCTAAACTCATTTGCAAGGTAGCATTACCATCAGCCATTACTTCTCCCTTCCATACCTTTTTATCGAAGCCCTCCATCCCTCCATGTAGGTGATTTGAACCATTATTGATAGCTAAGTTGTATTCCTGTCCATCGATAGAAAAGTGGCCATCTTTTATTCGCGAGGCATATCGACCAACTGTACAACCAAAATAAGGTGCATTTTGTAGGTAAGCCGCTCCAAAGTAGCCTGATAAGTTATCAAACCCACAAACAATATTTTTCATGCCACTCGCCGCATCGGGTATATTGATGGAAGTAATGGTGGCGCCATAGTCGATGATTTTGACTTCCATCCCCTTACTGTTCTGTAAGGTATATTGATGGATTTCTTGTCCGTTATGAAGACCAAATGTTGTCGTTTGAATGGCTGGCATGTAATTGATTTTATATTGTAAGGATGGATGGCTCCCTAGGTATTCATAAGCTAAGAGGTGAAAATAGCTGGCTTTACAATAAAATCAATGGATTTCAACTAGACAAGGACTAGACAACAGCGTTTTTTTTGGCTGTAAGTCTATGTTTTGAAGGGTTTCGGGGAAACGAAGGGGAAAACTGAAGGAGAGTTAGGTGAGGTGATTACATTAGAACAGAAATTACGGTAGAAGGCAAGGTGCTAGTTACACCTTGCAGAAATGAGAGGAAGAGTATCGATGATCTGAGTTATTAGCGCATGATAAAATGCGCTATGAGGCGATTATTCAAGCCATTGCTCTTTGGGATAAATCCCTATTAGATGCGTCCTGACGTAGACGGAGGTCTTTAGACTATTCAATTCCACTGACATGCCCTTGGAGGGGCTATTGGGCATATGACATGAAATGCAATTGTTTCCCATCGAACTTACTTCCGCTACATCTCCGGTACACTTAGTGGAATTATCCGTGTGACATCCCATGCATTTTTGGTTGAAATAGGAAGTATCACCTCTTTGCTTTTTATGCGGATCGTGACAGGAGCTGCAGTCCATTTGTGGGCTTTGAATAAAACATTTGCTAGTGGTTAGCAGGCCATATTGATTGCCATGCACATCCAATTCTGTATTGGGTTGTCCCGTATAGAAATTCCGGGAATACTCCCGTAAATTCTCTCCTGAAAGAAAGGAAAAGGAATTCCCTTGTACTAGGTTGTCTCGTGGACCCGAATGGCATTGGGCACAGGCATCTAGCCGCTTTTGCCTGGCAATGGTATCCAGTTGTAGCATAAATCGTGATGTTTTCACATCTGGGTTATTTCGATGGAAAATCACATGTTTTGCCGATGGCCGATGACATTTTTCACAATCTACGCCGTAGAGAAATTGCGCCTTTTCATATTGGTTTCCCTGTCCCGAAAAGTCCTTGTTTTTGGCAAAGGTAACATGGCACTTTAAGCAGCCATCCCGTACCGGTCTTTCCAGTCGTTGAGCAGGATAACCTGGGCTATTAATCCAAGTATCTAAAGGCGGGTAATAGGAAGCCTGCAATTGAAACAATTTATCCTCTTTCCAAGTCAGATACGATTGCCCTTTAACGCCTGAGCCGATTACAATATCAAATTTTTCAGGTGGTAGCTGCTCATTCGTACCCTTGATCTTTGTCTGCTGGTAAAACGATTTCCCTTTTTTTTGCATCGTCAATTCTAGCTCCTTGGTTTCCACCGTATTTGAGTTGGACTTAAAACTGCCCAAAATATTGTCGGCATTAGCAAGGGCAGAAGTGTTATAATGGGCTGTTTCCAGGTGAGAAGCATGAATATCCGCATGGCATTCCATACAGGTACGAGAACCCACAAATTCTTCTCCTTCCGAATGGGTGGCAATGATTTCAGGCTCGTAATAATCCAATCCCTTCATGGTACTGAAGAAATAGTAGGCAAAAGCCGCCAGAAACAAAACCAAGACAAAAAACATTTTCTTCTTCATAGTAATTCCTTCTTAATACATAGGGCAAACGCATCAAAATGCTAACCCGCAATATTGAAGTGGCGAAGTTGTGAAATCGTGAGTTCTTGGCCGATATAGAAAGCCCTTCAAAATTCAAAATATAAAATCGTGCTAGTTCTCAGTCAAAATGCCACCACTTCACTACTTCGCCATTTCACAAATTTGGAGAATAGCTTTGATGCGTTTGCCTTAATTAATGCAAGACCAAGCGCAACAAAGTAGCATTATTATTATCCTATTTCCAATTAGAAATGTAAGAAAAGTTTTCTATACTGGCTTTGAAAAGGTGCCGGATTTTCTCAAATCGCTAGGATCAAACTAATGGCTTACTGAGCTGGTTAATCAAATAGCTTAAAATAGATGACATGACAATTGAAGAAGCACAAGGTGATATGCGTCAGTCCTACCTTAATGGTGGGCCAGGAATGATGGTGTCCGGGGTGGTATGGTTAGCAGCAGGAATAGTGGCGCTGGTCAATACGGAACTAATCAGCGTATTGGTGTTTTTTCTAGGCGGCATGCTCATTCACCCCCCTGGGTATTTTGCTATCCAAAGCTTTGAAACGCTCTGGGCAACACCAAAAGGATAATCCCTTGTCGAACCTCGCCCTGGAAAGCACTTTACTGTTATTCATTGGCCTGTTTATAGCCTATGTAGTATTGCAGATTCGGCCCCATTGGTTTTTTCCCATCATGCTACTCATGATTGGAGGGCGCTCAGAGCTTGTTAAATTCGCAGCGCTAAAATTCTTGGAAAATTCATTTGATAAGAATGTGGTTTAGTGAAAAAAGACTATATTGCAACATTGTTGCATTAATAACCTGCAAGGAAATATGTCAAAAAACCTTAGACAGCAAGTATTGACACTAGGTTTGGGGCTCCTTCTTTTAGGTCCTTCCTTTGCCAAGCTGTTTCATTCACATGAGGCTGGACATACTGGGTATTGCCATCATGAAGGAGAGTCCCATATTCACTTGCTAGATACTTCTGCGGAATGTGCTTTCTGTCTTTCTCCTTTCTCTTCTTATGAGTTGGAAGAAGGCGCTCCTCCTTTATCACAAAAATTAAGAAAGTGGGGAGATAACTTGATCCGCTATAGCGCAGAATTATTGACGAATACTTTATCTTTCCAGCGTTCTCCACGTGCACCTCCCACCTGTATTTAACTAGAATCTAAAACGACAAATCGGCATAACGATCGGCAGTTCACTACGAGCTACCATAGTAGCCTATGGTATCAGGCATTGAGCTACAGGACCTTTGTAGCGATCTAGCTAGTTGTGATTATGTTCAGCTATGCGCAGAACTGTACACTCTCTAACTATCAACTAGGGAGATGAGTATCTCACCTATTCCAAAAGAAAGGATCACTAGGATCAACAACAAACACACGATTATGAAACGTATTTTCTCCTTAACTCCTTTATTCCTATTGTTTTTTACTTGCTCAGGGTTTGCGCAAATGTCTTTGAGAGGTACCATTAAAGATGACCTAAATTTCCAAATCATCGGTGCTGTAGTTCAAATCCAATCCAATGAAAGCGTCAAGAAGACTTTAAGCGACCTGGATGGGTACTTTGAATTCGAAGACTTAGGTCAAAAAAAGTACGCATTGATCATCACTTCTATGGGGTATGAAAACTATGAAAATGAAATCAATTTGGATGAACCTATTACCTCATTAAATATTGTGCTCAAACCTTCCACTACTCAATTGCAAGAGATAGAAGTAGTGGGGCGTGGCCGGAAAGATTATAATAGTTCCTATAGTTTCTCCGCTACAAAAATTGCCATAAAAAACAAGGAATTGCCGCAGGCTATCAGTTCCGTTACCAAAGAATTGATTGCTGATCGACAGGCTTTCCAATTGGCAGATGCGGTTAAAATTGCCAGCGGTGTAATTCCTTCTAGCTTCTATAATCAATTTACAATTCGCGGGATCAGTCAAAATGAGGAAGGCCAAATCATCAATGGGATGCGAACGCGACAATTTTATTTTCTACAACCACTGACAACGAATATCGAACGGGTAGAAGTTCTCAAAGGGCCTGCTTCCGTCACCTTCTCCAGCGTAGATCCTGGCGGTAGTGTTAACATCGTAACTAAAAAGCCCTTGACAGAGGACCGGAAAGAGGTGAGCCTGAGCGTGGGAAGTTTTAGTACGATCAGAGGAACACTGGATATGACTGGGCCATTAAACGAATCCAAGACCCTTCTATATCGGTTCAACGCTGCCTACCAGGAAGCCGGATCTTATCGTGATCATGTGGGCAATACTTCTATACTCCTCTCTCCATCCTTCAGTTACATCCCGAATAGCAAAACGGCTATCAATACCGAGTTGATTTACAGTGATATGAAGGGTAACCTGGATCGTGGGCAGCCCATCTTTGGAGCTGTCTCTTATACACATCTCCGAGCCCACGAGACCGAGGCTGATCTC
>CAJXUM010000410.1 GCA_913060855.1 uncultured Lewinella sp.
CAGGTTCTTGTTCTCTCGAATTGCAGCCAATCAATCATTTTTAAACAACTTCAATTAGTCATTACACCCGAAACTGGGCATGTTGAAAAAAAACGCACACACACTAATTGCCAGCGCTAAAACAGGGGATCACGCAGCCTTGAATAAATTGTTTACCGAGTGGTATCCGCGGGTATACAATTGGGGGTATCGCTATTTTGGTGACGAAGAGATGGCGGCTGAAATTAGCCAACAGGCATTCATGGTGATGCAACAGAAATTGAAGCAGCTGAAAGACCCCGGCAGCTTTAAATCCTGGTTGTACCGCACCGTATTGAATCTTTGCCATAATGAGACGAGGCGCCGAAAAATCAATAATAAAGCAGTAGAGCGCTTGACTTATCGAAGCCAAAGAGACACGGCTCCAGCTCCAGACCACCTTTATATGATAAAAGAGAGATCCCAACAAGTACTGGCGGCACTGGCCCGCCTACCAGAAGAACAGCGAACGGTAGTAATTATGAAAGAATACGAAGACTTGAAGTTTCGAGAGATTGCTGAAATCTTAAATATTTCAGAAAATACAGCTAAATCAAGGTTGTATTACGCCTACAAGGCGATGCGTAAATTTTTTTTGACCCAACCACAGACCAAAGCAATAAGATATGAATAAGGAGGAACAACTCATGGCTTATCTGTACGGCGAAATGAGCCCCGAAGAGCGGCGAGATTTTGAAGAAGTATTGAAAGAGGATGCCGATTTGAGAAATGAATTGGAGGAAGTACAAGGTACTCGATTTCAACTCGCTGAATTAACAGATATTGAACCGCAGGCTACTGTTTTTAACCTGAGTAGCGTAAATAAACCCAACTGGCGTACTTGGGGGATAAGAGCAGGAATAGCCGCTTCCTTTTTGTTGCTATTGGGCTTGACCAATGCTCGGCTGGAATTTACCGATAGTAGCTTTACGATCGCTTTTGGCGAAAAGAAAGCCGAGACCGGAGCGGTACCTTCAGCAGTGGCATCTGCGCAGCAAGAGGACTATTTCAAGCATGTACTTTTCCAACAAGAAATGGAATTCAATCAAAAGTTAATGGCATTGGATTCTGTCTGGCAAGTACAACTGATTGCTAATAACGATACTCAGCAAGCGCAATTAGCCCAACAATGGCAAAGTTTTCAAAAGAAACGACAGGCTGACTTTGTAGCACTAAAGACGCAGTTTAAAGAAGAACAGCTACCGCAATTTGCGGCCTTATTGCAGGAGATGCAAGTCGAGCAAAAACAGGAAATGCAGTTTTTGTTGACGGAATTGTATGACAACTGGGAGCAAGCACGGGTCTATGACCTGAAAGCCATCGAAACGGAATTCGTGAATTTATATAAAAACGTAGAACGAAATCAGACAGAAACAGCAGCTGTACTAGATGATATTGTGAACGGTAATTTTCTAAATTGAAACAACAAATGATCATGAAAAAAATAAG
This sequence comes from uncultured Lewinella sp., assembly GCA_913060855.1. Classification (GTDB taxonomy): domain Bacteria; phylum Bacteroidota; class Bacteroidia; order Chitinophagales; family Saprospiraceae; genus DT-111. The sequence continues at coordinate 1,468 of CAJXUM010000410.1, forward strand.
CATACTATTATTGCTACTGACTCCCTTCTTGGGGTATTCACAAGAAGGAAATAAGACTAAAACAACAAAGGACATAGAAATAGCGGAGAACATATTGTCCTCTCTAGTGGAACAGGGATTGGACGATGAGTCTGGCGTAGTGCGACTAGCCTATGGTTTAAGGGGAGAAGTAGAAGGTACCTATATAGAAGATTTTGGGGCCATGTTTACCATCGGAGGAAGTGGGAGTAGAGGAGGACATTCAGTGATTTCGATTGGCGAAGGATCAAATCTATCTAATAGTTTCCATTACAATTTACGAGGAGTGGCTAGAGCTAGGGCTGAGAAAAACCTACCTTATGTCGTGAAAATCTATACCGATGATGACAAGAAAAAGAATGGGGATAAGAAAGATGATGTAGAAGTCATAGAAACTTCTTTTGATCCTTTCCAGTTCTTCAAAGATGTCAGCATGGAATTTTTTGTGGACTACGGCTACTTATTGAAAGGCGTGAAACCACAGGAAAAAATTCTCATTCGATACGGTGGAGGGAATAACCGTGCCTTTGCCATTAGTGGCTGGGTAGAAGCGGACGACTGGGAGCAAATGGATACGAAAGATTTGCATAAAAATGGCCAGTATACCGCTACCGTACTAAAGTCTGAGATCGATGCCTTGCAAAAAGGAAGTATCAATAAAATCCAATTTGCAGCGAAGGTAGATTACAATGAAGGAGAAGCCGAAGCGGTAGAGGAAAATAAGGACATGAAGCTCCTCAACTCGATATTTTCGCGCTTATACAAAGAAGATTTGAGTGGCAACTCCTGTATCAGTAGTCGAAGTACGCCTAATTCGGAATACATTCCTGGACTTGGTGTCGTCGTAAATATGCGTATGAGTACAAGGTGCAGAAATTGGCGAGGAGGTTTTGAACGCCTAGAGTTCTTCCGCGAAGGAAGTGGACAAAATGGAATAGCACTACTAGATTCCGATCGGACAGAAAAGGAGGACAATAAGGATGAAACAGAGAAAAATCCGGATGATTATTACCCTGAATTCCTAGCTGACCTAAAAGAGAACATCATAGAATATGGAAGTATCGCGAAATCTTTGGAGAAGGATGAAGTGTTGATTTTTAAGCTGGATTTCCAAGGCTGCCGCGATTGTGAATTAGTGCCAGATCGGCTTAATATCTCGGTGAAACAATCCACATTGATCGCTTACCGACAAGGAAAAACTGCAATAGATCAAGCGATCAAACAATTGACCGTAACAGAATAAGTTTTCGCCCGACTGTAACTCATTCCTAAGCCTCCTCGCCTTTTTACATTGCGAGGAGGCTTTAGTTTAGCAGCTATTCAATATGCGGAACAGCCCAAGTATTTATGTATTTAGAAAGAGTATCGAATACCAATTTGACTATACCAACGTGCACTTCTTGTACCCGTTTGGATAAGTGTCCAGGGATCGCCATCTACGCCATCAAATGCAAATCGTGGGGTGGTGGTATCTGGCTCAAAGTCAACAAAACGTAGCAAACGATAGTATCCGCCATCTCCAACGAAGTAGCTTTTGCCCCAATTAGGATTCAAAAAATTACCCAAGTTGAAAATGTCAAAAGTAACTTGGAAAGTATGCTTTTTCTCTCCTACTTTGAAGCTAACATCTTGTGCAATCTTAAGATCAAAAAGATGCTCGAATGGAGAACGAGATTCATTGCGTTCTGCATAATCACCTCTTCTAGAGCTCAGGTAATCATCACCAGAGATAAACGCATCTAGCGCCGCCCATTGTGCTGCCGCGGTGGCTTGATCAGCAAAAACAATTTCACTTTGACTAGCAGGTACATAAATCAAGGCTCGAGTGTCCTCACTGTCCTCTCCCGTTAAGGCATCACCATTGGTATATACATAAGAGAAAGGCTGGCCAGATTGACCATTGTAGAAAATGGAAACCGTCGTAGATACATTCTTATTCCATTCAAAACGTTTGGCAATAAAAGCACTTAGTCGAGAACCTGAGTCAAAAGTAGCACGAGTCAGAATCGGATTATTACGACCGTTTACAGAGGTGTTATCTCTCCAGTTGGTAGAATTGATAAAGCCCGTTCCGTCAAATAGGGATTCTGCTCGGGTATAAGAGTAAGCGAGGCTGGCCAGTAAGCCATTTGAGAATGGTTTCTGTAATTGCACAGATAAGTTGGCCGAATACCCTTTACTGGTATTATCTACCAAAGTAATATAGTTGTAAGTGTCATCAACCAAGCCACCATTAAAAATGGGGCGAGTATCGGCACCTTGTAGTCGTTGGGTAGAAGCCGCTTGGTTTACATTTTGTACCGAGATGTCATTCAAGGCATCAGTATACATACCTTCTACCGTTAGGATCAATCCAGCAGGAAGCTTTTGATCTATGGCTAAACTAGAACGCCAGAATTGGGGGTATTTGAAGTCTTCTGAAAACAAGTCGACATCACCAGAAGGAGAAGTCAAATTCAGGCGATTTCTCCAACCTTCAGGGTCGTTATAGAAAGGACCGAATGAACCAGAGAAACTAGAGTTCAGACCATTACGGATAAACATCCCTCCTGGCCATACCCAAGGCACCCGACTTGTGAAAACCCCTGTTCCGCCACGAATCTGGGTGCTTTGATCGCCCTTTACATCCCAGTTGAAACCAATTCTAGGGGCCAACATAATAGAGGTACTTGGTGCCTTACTAGCCTCTGCACCTTTAAGGTCATAACCTGCTGACTCTAATTGTGGAATCGTTTCCTTATTGAACGCTTCATTCTGCAATGGAGGATCGTCTACGAAAATTGGAATATCCGCTCTGATACCCAGTGACAGTTTGAAGTTCTCCGAAATCTCCCAATCATCCTGTACATAAAAGGCGAGTTGAGCGGCATTGAATGTAGGACCCAGGTTTTCGGCCGCATCTCCAAATCTCACACTATTGGCGTCTCCCGGCGTAAGCGGTTGTTCATGACCAAATAGCGAGAAGGCAGGAGCGCCTGATAAGAAAACATCCAAGCCAGTTTGCGTAATATTCCCATTGTCGTCTACTTGGTTATCGTAGAAGTACAAGGGAGTAGAAAAGATCGAGAATAAGTTCTGGATCTTAAAAAATTCATTGTGCGTACCTACTGTAAAAGTGTGTTTTCCAGCGCTGATTGACAAGTTATCCGTAATGGTATAGACATCCTGAAAAACGATATTGGAGTAAGAGAAATTATCTGTTCCAAAAACGACAGTAGCATTGCCATCTTGTGCTTGTACACGAGGAAATACCTCTCCAAGAATGTCGCGATCATCTCTTACCGAGGTTACACCGACGACCAATTTGTTGAACAAATTATCATTCAGCGTACTCTTTAATTCCACGGTAGCCGAGTTGGTGCTAGAGGGAAAATAAACGCCTGCATTGGCAAAGGGTAGGAATGTATTACCAGGACGTAGTACATCTTCTTCCACTCCTTTTACGTAACTATATCTAGCAGAAAGGCTGTTCTTTGGGTCAATATTCCAATCTAATTTCAACAAAAAACGATCGGTCGTTCTTGTCGTTTGATTGTTTTCGTATCCACCAGGATCGTAACCATAATTGCTGCTCAGATAGTTGGTCAACTGCGACAGCTTAGCAGCATCAGCTTGTCCTTGGTAAGTAGAAAAATCAAAAGGCTTGGGTTCTTCATCTCGTTGGATTTCCATATTGGCGAAGAAGAATAGCTTATTCTTGATAAGCGGGCCGCCTAATCGAAGTCCGGTAGTATAAGAAGAAAAAGGTGCTAGTTTTTCTCTGTTTTCGATATCATCACCTGGTGTTTTTCCAGCAAAATTTTCATCCTTGTAAAATCCGTAGACCGAACCTTCAAAGTTGTTGGTGCCACTACGTGTAACCGCATTGATACTCGCTCCTGCAAAGCCACCATAGGTCACATCATAAGGAGCTAGTACGATCGTGATTTGCTCAATGGCATCTGGACTAATCGGCGTAATACCGGCCTGTCCTCCATTCGTACCAGAGTTGGCTAAACCGAATACGTCATTATTGACGGCACCATCAAAATAAATCGCGTTGTAGCGATTATTCATTCCGGCAATAGACAAACCACCGCCATTTGCATTCCCTTTTTGAGAAGGGGACGCTCTAGGATCGAGACGAGCAAAGTCTTGTAGGAAATTACGATCTACAGAAGGGAGTGCCTGAATGGCCTCTTCACTTACATAGGTTTCCGCACCGGTACGGTTCCCATCAAAGATATCACCTGAAGTAGCCGTCACCACAACTTGTTCGAGCAAAATATTGGTTTCGCTCATGGACAAATTGACCTTGTAGGTCTGGCCTAGCGTTAAGAAAATACCGGTCTGAGAAGCATTTTCAAAGCCAACAAAGCTCGCTGTGATTTTGTAAGGACCACCTGCTCGCATATTGGGAATGTAAAATGCGCCATTTTCATTGGCCACCGATCCGTATACAGTTCCGGTGGGTTCATGCACGGCTTGTACTGTAACAAATGGTAAAGTGGTACCATCCTCTTCTGTTACTTTTCCATTCATGGTAGAAGTCGTAGTCCCTTGTCCAAACAAGCTGGGCGAAAGTCCAACCACCAATAAATAGATGAGTGAATAGAGTAGAACTAGTTTTCGCATACTGCCTAAGTTCTGTCTCTTATACACATCTCCGAGCCCACGAGACCGAGGCTGATCTCGT
>CAJXUM010000411.1 GCA_913060855.1 uncultured Lewinella sp.
GAGATCAGCCTCGGTCTCGTGGGCTCGGAGATGTGTATAAGAGACAGTCTTTAGAAAACCGGTTAGATTCTAGCCGGTTTTTTTTTACCTTTGCCCGAATTGATGCAAATATATTAATTTGTTGGCAAATGAAAAAACATTTAGTCGCTCCATCTTTATTAGCCGCTAACTTTTCTCGCTTAGAAGACGATATTCAGCTGGTCAATGGCACCAATGCTGATTGGTTCCATGTTGATATCATGGATGGTAACTTTGTACCTAATATCTCATTCGGCCCGATGGTCGTAGAAGCGATCAAAAGACATGCGACCAAACCATTGGATGTTCATCTGATGATTAATGAACCAGAACGTTATATCGGTGCTTTTCGGGATGCAGGAGCAGATGTAATTACCGTGCATTATGAAGCTTGCCCACATTTGCATCGCACGATCCAACAAATCAAAGAAACGGGAGCCAAGGCTGGCGTAGCCCTCAATCCGCATACACCCGTTCATCTTCTCACTGATATTCTCGAAGACCTCGACTTGGTGTTGATCATGTCGGTCAATCCTGGCTTCGGCGGGCAAAAATTCATCTACAATTCTTTGTTGAAAATCAAAGAGGTAAAATCGATGATCACAGCACGCAATACTTCTACCTTGATCGAAGTAGATGGTGGAGTAGGATTACAAAACGCACAGAAGATACTGGAAGCAGGTGTGGATGTCTTGGTCGCAGGAAGTAGTGTCTTCAAAGCCAGTGACCCTAAACTAGCTATCCAACAGTTGAAAGAGGTAGGACACCAGCTAGATAGAATGATTTGAATGTAAATTGGCGAACGTATAGGCCACAATTCTGATCTGTTTCGACTCCTTTAAAATAGGTTTCATTAATTTGCGTTTCTTTCATGGATCTACTCCTGAAATTAGAGGATACCCTTATTACTACTTTTAAACACTGATTGGATGAGATTTTGGACTTGTACTATTGGACTTCTGTTGTTTTCTTCTTGGATACTCGCCCAGAATACGGCTACGATTAATGGTGCTGTAAAAGATGAAAATCAAGCAGCTATCGAATTCGTAACGGTCTATATAGATAGCACCAGCCAAGCGACCGAAACCGCACAAAACGGCCGCTATAGTATCAGCATCCCGGCGGAGAAAAAAGTTATCCTTGTTTTTTCCAGAATTGGCTATAAAGAGGCTCGGACAGAAATCTTGCCCATGCCAGCCCGTAGTAGCCGCCAAATAGACGTTACCTTGGTATCGAGCAACTCTGATATAGAAGTGGTGGTGAAAGAAAGTAAAATCCAAGATGCCGGTATTGTTAGAGAAGGGGTGGAGCAGATTAAGTTATTACCGAGTACAACCGGGAACTTGGAAAGTGCTTTACCTCATATCGCATTGGGTACCAGTGGGGGTACAGGTGGTGAATTGAGTTCACAATATAATGTTCGAGGAGGAAACTATGATGAAAACCTCGTATACGTCAATGATTTTGAGATATACCGGCCACAGCTCATTCGAGCGGGCCAGCAAGAGGGACTTACTTTCCCTAATATTGACCTGATCCGGGACCTTTCTTTCTCCTCCGGTGGCTTTGCGGCCAAGTATGGGGATAAGTTATCTTCTGTCCTCGATGTAAAATACAAACGACCCGATAGCCTCAGAGCGTCTATCAGTATGAGTTTCTTAGGGGGCTCTGCGCATGTAGAGGGAAGCCTCAAAATCGGGAAAGACAACTACCGTAAATTGCGTTACCTGATCGGAGCGCGCTATAAAACGACAAAATACTTGCTGGGTACTTTAGATGTCAGTGGAGAGTATACGCCCAACTTCTCGGATATACAAGCCTATGTCACCTATGATATTAGCCGCGATCTCCAAATAGGGATTATGGGAAATATCAATCGCAGTGTATACCAGCTGATCCCCGATGAAAGGAGTACGGCACAGGGACTAATTAGCTTTGCGCTAGAGCTGTTCTCTGTATTTGAAGGCCAAGAAGTAGATGACTTTACGACGCAAATGGGAGGTGTCTCGCTCACCTATATACCGGATCGAGACCGAAATCCTTATTTCCTAAAATTGTTAGCCTCTCGTTTTCAAAGTGATGAGAATGAGCGAATCGATATTATCGGCGATTACAGTCTGCGACAAATTGAATCCGACCTGGGCAGCAGCAACTTCGGAGAAGTGCTAGCCGAATTGGGTACAGGTACACAGCACCAGTACATTCGTAACTTCCTGGATATTCGCCTTACTAATATCGAACAAAAGGGAGGGATCGAATTACAGCTGGACCCCGATGATCCGGAAGTAACAAGCAGTCACTTCATTCAATATAGTGCCAAATACCAAAGAGAAGAAATAGACGATTGGATCAATGAGTGGGAACGACTAGACTCTGCAGGGTATTCTTTGCCCTACAATGACGAGTCGGTCGAAATCTTTAGTGTCTTAAAAACGCGAAACCAACTTAACTCCAATCGATTCAGTGGCTATCTTCAAGAGACCTTTACTTGGCGGAAAGAGAGTGTAGCAGAATTGCAATTCACAGCAGGTGTTCGGGCTTCTTATTGGGACCTCAATAAGGAAACCATCATTGCGCCTCGCGGGCAACTCCTCTATAAGCCATTGGGAGGCAATGGCGATGTATCTTACCGCTTGGCGGGTGGACTCTATGCCCAGCCTCCTTTTTATCGTGAAATGCGGGGCTTTGATGGCGTAGTTAATACGAATCTGAAATCGCAAAAGTCTGCCCATATTGTTGGCGGTATGACTTTCGACTTTTACATGGGAAAACGCAATCCTAAAAAATTCCGTTTTATCACCGAAGCTTATTATAAGTCACTGTGGGACATGGTGCCCTACGAGATCGAAAATGTGCGTATCCGCTATTACGCTAATAATGATGGCAAAGGCTACGTATCGGGTATCGATTTTCGGTTGAATGGAGAGTTTGTACCTGGGGCAGAATCCTGGATTAACCTGTCATTCCTGCGAGCAAGGGAACAACTCGACGGCGTGCAACACCGAGCCTTCGAAGGAAATGACCTTACTTCCTCTGACGTCGATGCAGTACCTCGACCCACTGACCAATTTATGACGATGTCCATGTTTTTTCAAGATTACCTCCGAAAGAACAAGAATGTAAAAATGCATCTCAATTTCAGCCTAGGGACGGGACTACCCTTCGGGATTCCAAATAATAATATCGAATTGAGAAATGCTTACCGATATGCGGCTTATCATCGAGTAGACATAGGTTTCTCGTTTTCTCTATGGGACGAAGCTCGTCGGGCCAAGCGCCCCAGCCATTGGCTCAATTTTACGCGCAAAACCTGGCTTAGTTTAGAAGTTTTTAACCTCATGCAGGTACAAAATCAAGCTAGTAATACCTGGATTAAAACGATTTTGGAGCAACAGTATGCTATCCCTAATTTTTTAACTTCTCGTCGGATCAACTTGCGAATGCGAATGGATTTTTAGAGACTTTAATTATATTACAGGCTACTCATGGTTTATTGGTTAAATTACTAGACAATGACTTCTACCCAAAAATCTGGCAGATGGACCTGGTTGTTGATTCTTATTTTCCTCTTCGTTCTGTTCACTGCCATTATGTCTATCTTCGGTCTTCACCTTTTTGAAAAAACAGAAGAAGTTAAGATTCTTGAAAACCCGCATGGCTCCTTAATGGAACCACCGCTACCTATTCAGACGATAGAAATTAGTTAATAGCCTTCGGTGGTCGCCCCAAACGAGGCATAGGGGGATGAAGTATTTTTTACATCTTGCTAGTATATCAATCGACTTGCTAATTACTAGATCAAAAGACTCACAGGCGGTTGAATTATCATAAAAACCTTATCGTTGTCACTAAAAAAATACCAAAATGAAGAGAATTACATTTTTGTTTTTCTGTATGACAGTTTTCCTGCTGGCACCTAAACAGGGATATAGTGCCTTCGTCAATCCTGTAAAGAAAGAGGTAGTTGTAGATGCTAAAACGCAGAAGAAGTTGGATAAGGCGGCGAAAAAAGAAGCCAAGGTGGAAAAGAAGATGGATAAATTGAAGAAGAAGCTAGAAAAGAAAGGCCTAAAAGTAAAAAGTGAAGTATGGGATGATACCCGTTTTCGCTATGGTGTTTTACTATTGGGTGCGGCAATTATCTTAGGAATTTTATCCGCTTTACTGACGGGAATAGGGGTAATAAACTTTATCGCGGGAATTTTTGCTTTGGGAGGGATCATTCTGATGATCTGGTCGCTGGTCGAATATTATGGATAAAACGGTGGAGAGATGAAGAATTAATTTGAATGATTCTTCATCTCTTCTATTTCTTGGTCGCTTATAAAACGGCAATTATCCGCCGGTCTCTTTCTTTAATTCATCAAGTTGGGTAGCCCACAATTGTTTTTGATCGTCAATCTCATCATCATCACAATAGTCAGTCACCGTAAGAATGGTCTCTCCTGTAACTGGAGATTTCTCGATCTTGAATTCTAAATACTCCTCTTCATCATCGGCATCTTCCCACTTGAATCGGATTAATTCATCTTCTACATCTTCTATTAATTCGGCGATTTCTTCCGAACCATCCCAAGAAAAAGTATAGGTCACATCTTGAATATCCACCTCATCACAAAACCACCTAATAAGGCAATCAGGGGTAGTGAAAAACTTATATAAAATAGTCGGGGACGCACGAAAAAGGAACTCTAAGCTAAATTTTACTCTTTCCATATTGGAATTTGTTGATTCATGGTGATTACCGCGGTGAGTTGGCTACGATATCAGGTTAATTGTTCTTGTGCCAGATTACGTCGACTTCTAAAAGCATTAAATGTCAGTAATTTAGAAGGCGTCCCCACAATAAAAAGGAAAAAAATGATTTTTCCAAATTAATTTTCGCGGAAAGGCGATGGGACTCCCGCCAATACTGAGTTCTTGGCCTCCGATAAGGGCTGACAGGGGTTTGAAACTTTTATACAACCCTAATTGTTAGTGTTATGAATAGGGGATAACCCTTGACTGGCACGTTAATTTAACGTAACTTTGCGACCGGAAAACTTTGAACAAAATCTAATTAGGATATTGATAACCACAAATAACACAATGCTAAATTTGCAATCTCATTTTTTTTACTAAATTATGAATTGTAAATTATAAATACCTATCCCAACTCTTTCCAATCAAGCATTTTACCCTAAAACCAAACACACGGCCAGACATAATAGTTAAACTTAACACAATTATAAAGCACATTAATAGATGAGACAGCTTAAGATCACGAAGTCTATTACGAATCGAGAGAGCCAATCACTTGAGAAGTATTTACAGGAAATCGGAAAAGTAGATTTATTGACACCTGAGGAGGAAGTTGAACTTGCTAAACGAATAAAGCAAGGTGATCAAGCTGCTCTGGAGAAGTTGACCAAAGCTAACTTGAGGTTTGTTGTATCTGTAGCGAAACAATACCAGAATCAAGGCCTTTCACTCAGTGATTTGATTAATGAAGGAAACCTAGGTTTGATCAAAGCGGCTCAACGTTTTGATGAAACGCGTGGATTCAAATTCATTTCCTACGCCGTTTGGTGGATTCGCCAGTCTATTTTGCAGGCTTTGGCCGAGCAATCACGTATTGTACGCCTTCCATTGAATAAGGTAGGATCGCTAAATAAAATTAATAAGGCTTTCTCTGAATTAGAGCAAGAGTACGAAAGAGAACCTTCTCCAGAGGAATTAGCTGAGATGTTGGATATCCCTACCGAAGAGGTAGAAACGACTTTGGGAGTGGCAGCTCGCCACGTATCTATGGATGCCCCTTTCGTTGAAGGAGAAGACAACTCTTTGTTAGATGTATTAGAAAATAGTGCTACTCCTGGGACTGACCAGGCGCTAGAGTATAATGAATCACTAAGAAGAGAGATTGAACGGTCGCTGGCTACTTTGACAGATCGACAGTGTGATGTGATCAAACTCTATTTTGGAATCGGAGTAGAACATCCAATGTCATTAGAAGATATTGGTGAGAAATTTGGCCTGACGCGAGAGCGAGTACGCCAGATTAAGGATAAAGCGATCAACAAATTGCGAAGTGCAAACCGAAGTAAATTGCTGTCTCTTATACACATCTCCGAGCCCACGAGACCGAGGCTGATCTC
>CAJXUM010000412.1 GCA_913060855.1 uncultured Lewinella sp.
CGAGATCAGCCTCGGTCTCGTGGGCTCGGAGATGTGTATAAGAGACAGGCTTTTCTCATTCCCTTAGTAGCTTGGTGGGCTAGTGATGTAGCATTAAATAACTTGGTTTATGCCAAGCAATACCCAGAATACTACCAGGGTTTTTCTTGGGCGGGCCACCCGCTTGGCTATATTTGCCTGGCTATCATCGTATTGATCGGCTGGCTTTTACTGAAGAAAGTCACCGTACTTCGCGTCGTCGGAGCAGCCACTTTTGCTGCTGTCATTTTCTTCTTGGTGACCAACTTTGCATCCATGCTAACCCAGCCAATTTATACCAAGGATTTTAACGGATTACTCCAAAGCTATATTGCAGGCCTCCCATTTTTTCGGAATACCTTGGCCGGCAACCTGATTTATAGTGCCGTGCTCTTTGGTGTTTATGAATATGTGGTAGTGAGGAAAAAAGCAACGATGGCAGAAGCAGCATAAAGATTACACATTATAAGCTTTCTTGTTGTGTACTTCTACGGAGGTAACACAACAAGAAAGCATTAGCCCTGATCAGCGGTATCTTCTTTATTTTCTACGCCCTTTTTTTCGACTGGATATTCGATTCTAACATGATGAACTGATTTCATCACCTGCTTAAAGACTTGTCGACAGGCTTCCAACTCTTTGAAATTCATTTCTGATTCTTCCAACTGGCCGTGCGTGATCTTTCCCTCGATTATTTTATCGATCAAATCCATTAAATCCTTTTCTGTAGGATTTTTTAAGCTTTTACACGCTGCTTCTACCGAATCGGCCATCATCAAGATGGTCTCCTCCTTAGATTTGGGGAGCGGACCAGGGTACACAAATAGGGTTTCATCAAAATTGTGTTCGGGATGAGCCGCTAAGTGTTTTCGATAAAAATATTCTACCCTTGTCGTTCCATGATGAGATTTTATGAAATCGATCAAAACCTGTGGCAATTTGGCTTTTGAGGCCATCTTAACCCCTTCCGTAACATGAGCAATAATAATTTTGGCACTTTCTAAGTCCGAGATATCATCATGCGGGTTTTTCCCGCTTTGGTTTTCAATATAAAAGGCAGGTTTATCGGTTTTCCCGATATCATGGTACAACGCAGCTACCTTAACTAAGAGAGGATTGGCTCCTACCCTTCTCGCCGCCGCTTCCGATAAGTTCGCGACTTGCAAAGAATGTTGTAAGGTTCCCGGAGCCTTAAGCGCCAATGCCTGTAATAGTGGTTTGTTCAAATCGGATAACTCCATCAAAGTTAAAGGGGAGGTGAAAAAACTAAAAACTCGCTCCAATAGCGGCACCAAGGGGAAAGCCAATAGCGTAAATACCACATTGAAAAATAGCCAAGAATATACGGACCAGTCGATCGTTTGTAAACCGCCTTCTTGTATCAGTGAAAGTCCGAGGTACCCCAAGCCATAACTTAGAAAAAGAAATAGCATAGAATAAAAGAACCGGGACCAGTCCTGGGTATTAATTTTTCCTAAAAGCACCACTATCCCCGCCAGAATCTGTAGAAAAGTAAATTCGTAGCCCAAAGAAGACAGGAAACTGGCAATCAGCACTACTATAATATGGGTAAAAAGCGCCAACTGCTCGTTGTAAAAAGTATTGATTACAATAGGAATAATACAGAAGGGGATCATATAGGCGCTCAAGCCCCCGAGTTGCTCCACCAAGTACACCAAATAGCTATACATCACCAACCAGATGAAAAAGAAAATCAGCTCACCCAAATTGTGATAGATACTAGTCGCATAAAATTGCAGGTACAATAGAAATACACCCACAATAATACTGGTCAATAGAAAATAGCCAGCAAAAACAATCCAGTGGGATTTCTTTTCAGTGACTTCTTCTTCATAGAACCTTTTATAGGAGGTTAGCGTTTGGTAAATTTCCTCCGTAACGATACCATCTCGTGGAATAATCAACTCCCCTTTCATCACCATTCCTCGTGTGCCCGAAATTTCAGCCAGCAAATCCGTTCTAAATTTTTGCGTCAGCGTATCATTGAAAACCAGGTTACTATGTACGTTTTGCTGCAAAATTGGAAATAAAAACTCGGGTTCTTTTAAAGGACTATAGGGCAATGAATCGCTCAAAAGACTCTTAGCCGCGGCAATGGTATAAAGATTGCCTAAGGTTTGCAGGTAGGTTGTATTACCGCGGACGATATTGAGGACAAAGTCATTCCCTTTTTGTTCGAGGGAAGAGTCCATTTCTATAACACCTCGATCATATATTTTATTCAGAAACTGCTGACCATATCGAAGATAGTCATCCGGTTTACGTTTTACATCTTTAAACAAATCTCCATCCAAGGCTTCTTCCTTGAGTTGATTAAAAGAAGCTTCAAAATCGCTTTTGGCCTGTTTGGCGATTTGCGCATCTTCGGAGTAATAAGGCGTAAAATTCGCGTCTAAGGCTTCTTGATCTTTACGTAATTCTTCTGCTGTCTTAAGAATAGCAAAATCGAAAGGGGCGTAGAGGTCATCATATCGCCAAGACTGCCGGACTTCAAATTCGTACTTAAAAGTCACATTGTTGGGAAACAGAAAACTAATGAAGGCCACCACTGCTCCCACCAAGAGAAATCGTAACAAACTGGTCCACTTTGACCGCTTTACATTTCCACTTTGCTCTTCCATGCTGAATTATTTTCTGGCTTCCCATTTGCGTTCGGGCACCCCAAGATCATGTCCAATCTTTCGAGCCACAACAAATAGATAATCCGATAAGCGATTAAGATAGCGAATAATTATATCCAGCACAAGCTCCTCGCTTGCTAAAGCCACGACCAATCGCTCTGCTCGTCGACACACACAGCGGGCCACATGGGCATGCGATACAGCGACATGGCCACCGGGCAAAATGAAATGCTTGAGCGCTGGTAGAGATTGTTCCATTTGGTCGATAGCCGCTTCCAAAACCTCAATATCGGCCTCTTTCACGTCAGGTACTGCCATCTCTTTATCCGGGTCGGAGGCTAAATTGGACCCAATTACAAACAGTAAGTCCTGTATGGATTTCAAGGCTGCGTCTAACTGATCATCTTCGATATGATCACTGACTAGACCGATAAAGGCATTGAGCTCGTCTACCGTGCCATAGGCTTCAATTCGGAGGTGGTTTTTAGGCAATCGCCGACCGCCAAACAAACCTGTTTCTCCCTTATCTCCCGTTTTGGTGTATATTTTAAACGCCATATATTTTTTGAAAGCAAAGATCAAAAAAAATACCCTTTCTAAAGCACTTGGCGATTAGAAAGGGTAAATCAATTCGATTTATTTCCGATTTAGGAATTACTTCACTTTGTAGCGGTGAGTAGGATCAGCCGCACTCACAATATTATCATTGACCACATCCGTTTCAACCAAACCATCCCGCAAGCGAATAATTCGATGCGCATGCTCCGCAATATCAGGCTCGTGCGTCACCAAAATCACTGTATTTCCTTGTCGATGGATTTCTTCGAAGATTTCCATGATTTCGATCGAAGTCTTGGTATCCAAGTTACCCGTCGGCTCATCCGCCAAAATAATAGCCGGGTTATTGACAAGTGCACGCGCAATAGCTACCCGCTGTCGCTGTCCCCCAGACAATTCGTTGGGCTTGTGATCGACCCGGTCGCCGAGTCCCACAGAGGTCAAAACTTCATTGGCCCTAGCTAGGCGAGCTGATTTACTAACCCCTCCATATACCAAAGGCAAGGCCACATTCTCCAAAGCGGATAAACGAGGTAATAGATTAAAGGTTTGAAAGACAAAACCAATTTCTTTGTTCCTTACTTCCGCCAATGCTGCATCGGTCATGGTACTCACATTGGTTCCATTTAGGACATAATCACCTGCAGAAGGCGAATCCAAGCAACCTAGCAAGTTCATCAAGGTCGATTTACCAGAACCAGAAGGGCCCATCAATGCCACATATTCATTTTTATTGATATCGAGCGTAATCGATTTCAGGGCGTGTACCTCAGTGGTACCCATGATGTAGGTCTTCTTCAGATCGTGAACGGAAATAATGGAATTCATAATATAGTTTTTATCACTTCAGATCAATCACTTTGGGCACTTCAAAATAATCTCCATTTTGCTGTGGAGCATTCTTTAGTGCTTTGGCTCTTGGTAGTTGGTGTTGGATCACATCTTCTCGAAGCACATTTTGCGCTTCACTAACATAGATGAGCGGTTCGACCTTTTCGGTGTCTAGCTCATTTAGTTTTTCTACCATCCCAAGAATATTATTCAGGTCTTTCCTGATAGCTTCTTTCTCGGTTCCAGACAACTCCAGTCGAGCTAAATGCTCTAATCGTGAAATTAGCTTTTCATCTATAGTCATAACAAATAAATAGAAGTTTGGTACAAAATCATCGGCCAAGTTACTGATTTGCCCAATTCAAAGACAATCTCATGTCCTAAAAATTCAAGAATTCCATCATAAATTCTATTTTCGTGCCTGTTAGTGTATGTTTGGGTAAATCTTAATGGCCTATCCAAACCTACTATTAGGTTTGAAATCGAGAATAGCAACCCACCTACTATACAACAATTCCTAGATGCGGAATTGCAAATAAGATTATTTTTATGCTAGTTTCGGGTCAAAATAGGCCTTTAACTTCAACTTATAAAAGAATACATGTCAACGCCTAAGGTTAAACATATAGCAATAGCTGGAAATATTGGAGCGGGGAAAACAACACTTTGTACACAACTGGGAAAGAGTTTTGGTTGGGATGTGCATTATGAGTCAGCGGATAACAATCCGTATCTAAGTGACTTCTATGTAGATATGCAGCGCTGGTCCTTCAACCTACAAGTGTATTTCCTAAATAGTCGCTACCAACAAATTCTGAAGATATTAGATGGTGAAAAAACGGTTATTCAAGACCGTACGATCTATGAAGATGCCTATATCTTTGCCCCCAATCTACACGACATGGGCTTGATGTCTAGCAGAGATTTTGAGAATTATTTTGAGTTGTTCAAAACGATGTCTTCCCAGATTCAACCGCCCGATTTGTTGATTTATCTCAAAGCTAGCATACCTACGCTGGTATCCCATATTCAAGCCCGTGGCCGAGATTACGAAGGCAATATGAGTTTGGATTACCTGAAACGGCTGAATGAGCGTTATGATAATTGGATTAACACTTATGAAGAAGGACGACTTCTTGTGATTAGTGTGGACGACTTGGATTTCAAAAATAAAGCAGAAGACTTGGGCCAGGTTGTAGATTTGGTACGTGCTGAATTACACGGTCTATTTTAAGTTTCCTCTTCGATACAATTAAGGTCGCAATAATTTCTCTTCTGCAGTGGGCTCAGTGGCTTCTTCCTGTTCCCACCCCAACCATTCCGTTACTACTGTTGGTAGAATCGTTTCTATTTTTTCATATGCACTGTCATTGAGAATTGACCCAACTAATACGAGGTGAAACAAGGCGGTAAACAAAAAGGCTTTTGCCCGGTTTACTCTAGCAGCTCTTCTAAATTTGCGATTTTGTATCATTAGGCTCGATTTAGGGAAATGAACGAGTGAGTGTTAGTACAAGCTTTTATCCTTAACGCAGGGCAGAGCTGCCTTATTTTTACTGATACTGTTAAAAAAATGATAATATGCTAGCGGAAATTCTTAGTAAACTGGCTAAAACAAATACCAAACTGGTTGCCGTCTCCAAAACCAAGCCTGTGTCTCAGATTTTGGCCATGTATGAACAAGGACAACGCATTTTTGGGGAAAATCGCATTCAAGAATTGGTAGATAAACAGGCGGCACTTCCCGCTGATATCGCTTGGCATGCCATTGGTCATTTACAAACTAACAAGGTCAAATACATTGCTCCTTTTGTGGCCCTTATCCACTCCGTCGACAGCCTCAAAGTATTAAAAGAAATCAATAAGCAAGCAGCTCGAAATGATCGAACGATCGATTGCTTACTACAGATAAAGATTGCAGCTGAAGACAGTAAATTTGGATTGAGTGAAAGTGATGCCATCGAACTCTTGCAGTCTGAGGCTTATCAGCAAATGCAAAATATCCGCCTTGTCGGACTAATGGGCATGGCCACTTTTACAGATGACAAAGCGCCTGTCTCTTATACACATCTCCGAGCCCACGAGACCGAGGCTGATC
>CAJXUM010000413.1 GCA_913060855.1 uncultured Lewinella sp.
TCGGCAGCGTCAGATGTGTATAAGAGACAGGGCTGGACAAATGGAACATATGCCGGAATTCAAGGAGGCAGAAGATTTCCCACGGCCTTGCGATCATCTCCATCAGCTTCCCTTACATCAATGGAAACAATTCCTCTTCACTAGCTTGGACCCCGCCTTTGATTTCAGTGAAATAAGTGATGAACTAGACCACAGAATCGGTTTTTTGGATTTGGGGAATTTTCGCTACGCACCTGAGTATTCGGCCGAATATATGGTACATGCTCATTGGGCCTTGTATTGCGATAATTACTTAGAAGGTTTTCATATTCCATTTGTCCATCATGAACTGAATAAGCTGTTGGACTACGGCTCGTATGACACCGAAATCTTCCCGCACATGAATCTCCAGATCGGTTATGCCAGTAATGATGGAGATCATTTTAATCTCCCGGAGGGGCATCCTGACTACGGCAAAAAAATCGCCGCTTACTATTACTGGATTTTCCCCAACCTGATGCTCAATTTTTACCCTTGGGGCCTATCTATCAATATCGTGCGGCCCCTCAGTCCTTCTTTGAGTCGCGTTTCCTTTATCACTCACTTGTACGATGAAGAAAAATACCTAGAAATGGATGCTGCTGCATTGACTGATAAAGTAGAGCGGGAGGATGAATTCGTGGTAGAAGCCGTACAGCGAGGGCTACGGTCTAGGTTTTATCAGACGGGGCGCTTTTCGCCTCGGCGAGAGAAAGGGGTGCATCATTTTCATGGCTTGTTGCAGAAGTATTTGAATAAAAGCTAATGGCATCTATGGCTTATCAAGCGCAGTAGCGCTGTTTACTCCGACAGGGTTTAAAAGTTTAGCCGTTGAAGGTTTAAACAGATAAACAGCATTTGCCTAGTTGTATGATCAACGCTTTTCTAGTCCTTGTAGATAAGCTATAATTTCTTGCAAATTATAGGCTTCTATTTGCTTCGGGCTAATCGGTCCGACTATCTTATCGGCTTCAGCTTCCACTAATATACCTGCTCGTCCTTTCCTTTTTGTGGAAGGCGCAGCCTTTTGGGGCTTAACTCTTACATCAAGAGATTGAGTTTCCTTCCCACTACGGTCAAGCATTAATATCGTATTTCCTGCTATTGTCACAATTTTTGCCGCCTTATTGGAGTAGGAGGCTTCGCGGAATCTTTTTTTACTAATGGGAGTGTAACCTTCCTCTCCTATATCATGAATTCCTCCGCCTGCAGTTTCTGCCCAAGTGGTAAGTATTTGGCTTCCATTAGGTGAAAGGGCCAGGTTTCCTATTCGTGGAAACTGATAATCCTCATGAATTTTAGTTTTCTTTTTGATATTCCACGCCCTTAAGACTTGATACCCCTCCGAAATATCCAATTCACTGATATCTTGTAAGGCTTCCATGGCAACTACCACTTGTTGTCCGTCTTTTGAAAGCACGGCTAAATTAAATGCCATTTTCTCATCTGTTTGCGTAAAAATCTCCTTCTTACGCCTCACATCCCAAACCTTTAACTCAGCGGTGCCACTAGAGCCAATCTCTGCCAAGGTCATCAAGTATCTACCATCTGCACTAAGGTCTACTGATAAGAACTCCTCAAAGGTGGCTGTTTCTGTAAAAAGCACTTCTTCACTACTTACGTCCCAAACCTTGGTGCTACCTTTCCCGTTATACTCACGAAAGGAGGCCCATAATACCTTCCCATCTTCGGAAAAACCAAAGGCTTGCACTTTACCCCCATCCCCTTGGAAGTCCTGGATAACCCTCCGACTGAGTCTATCCCATAACTTGACAGAACCACCAGAAGAAAAGGCGATTTTGGAATCGCCAGGAAACAACTTGGCACTGCTAATGTCTAGGGTACTATTCACCACTCCATCTTCGCGCCGGTAATTGGCTTCTCCCTGAAAAGCTTCGACCAGCTTTTTAGTCGCCAGGTCCCAGACTTGTACAATCTTTTTAGAAGCGACTACCACTTTAGTACCATCTGCAGAAAGTGTCGCAGACACTAACTCACCACTAATACCAGGAACAGATGCTGGTGCTATTTTATTGGGTAAAGTCCAAATCACCAACTCACCATTCTTACTTCCGGAAGCAAAAAGTAAACCTTCATTAGCCATACTAACCGTAAGGGCAGGACTGGTGTGATGGTGTAAGGTAAAACTAGCTTCCTTGCCCATCACGTCCCAAATTTTCAAGGTATAATCGCTAGAAACGGATAGAATCTTTGAGGCATCGGGAAAAAACTGTGCATCGTACACTTCATTGGTATGCCCAGAAAGGGTATATAACTGCTGCCGGGTGTTGATATCCCATACTTTTATCGTTTTGTCGCTAGCTGCAGAAACGATTTGGGTCCCATCAGGCGAGAATCTCGCCGACCTTAAATCTCCAGCATGCCCTTTGAAAGAAAAAACCTTTTTTTTCGTTTTCACATCCCAGACAATAGCTTTGCTCAAACCCACCGAAAGAACCCGGGACCCATCCTTTGAATAAGTCACTTGATTGACCGAGGATTCATGTTCTGCTGCTAAAAAAATGGCAAACGGACCTGAGTCTGCCCCTGCCTCAACAGCCCAAATCTTAATTATCCCTCCTTCTGAACCGGTGACAACATATTTTCCATCCGGTGAGAAATCGAAGGTGTAGAAGGCATCTCCCGTAGCATCTTTTATTAAGCCTTTTACATCATTTATATTGTTTCGTTCTAGGACCTCTCTCGTATCCCAAATCATTAGATTTGGACCATTCAGCGCCCCTATTTTTTTACCATCCCTAGAGAATTGACCTTTATAGAAATTCTTGCCAAACCCTAATAATTCCTTTTTATTCGCTACATCCCAAATCTTCATCTCAGACCGCTCTGCTGTCGTAAGTAAGTATTTCCCATCAGGAGATAATACCGTACTCAACAAAGGAGTTCCTCGATCAGCCAATTGATAAGAATAATAGGTTTGATTATCATAATAATTCTCCGTCAACTTGGGATCGATAGATGGATTAAACGTATCAATTTTTGAGGCCATCTCTAATAAACGAAAATTCAAAGAGCGATTTTGGGTGGTCTCCGCTTTAAACAACAAGTCATTGGCTATCGCTTTTCGCGTTGCTACTTGTGCAGCATTGCGTTCTTTTATGGCAATTCCTTCCTGGCGCCTAGCAATAGCAGCATTGGTATCGGCTTCCGCCCTAGCTTCGCGTTCTTTCACTACCAGCCCGAGAATACTATCTTTTTGAGCCAGTACTATTTTTCGGCTGGCTTTTTCTGCGAGTTTAGCTCGACGTTCGCTTTCCTTTTGCGCTTCAATTTCCTGGAAGACTGTTTCAATACGTGGTCCCAACAACCCTGCTTTTTTGGAATCACAATTGAGTGCATTGAGGTAAGATTGTAAAGCAGCAGCATACAATTGTTTATCAGCTTGCGCATCGCCATCTTGAATCATTTCTGCACAGTCAGGTTTATTGACAAGGCTTTGCAAACGGTCTTGACCTGCTACGAATAGGGGTAACATCCAGATGCATACCAATATTTTTAAATTCTTCATTTTTAAATTAGTGTTTAGCTAAAAACTAATCTTTCCCATTTTCATTCGCTGACTCCAACAATCTATTTTGAATATTTGTCAAACTATCTTGCATTGGATAATCTGGTGTAGGTAGGGTATCTCCAGCAGTTTTCATATGGAGCGTATCTTGCCAGTAAATGGCTGCTTGTTGATATTCGTACAAGGCAAATGAGTCTGATTTAAGCGCTACATAGCCTTCTGCCCGTTTGACAATTTCATCGTATTTAGCACGGCGGAATTGGCGGAGATTCACCTCCGCTTCGTCTAAAGCAAGTTGGGTTTCGATCCCTCTTTGGTCAGCCAATCGCTCCGCTATTCTTGCTCTATTAAAGAACCATAAAGCAGCTATAGCAACTCCAGTGGCCAAAAGCCCAAATATTACTGCTCCTTGAAATCTGCGTTTTTTCCTTAGCTCTTCTTTTTCATGAAAGGCAATACTATCGTGGTAAAATTGCCTTTGATCTTCTTGCAATCCATCCACATTCAAGGACTGTTGCACCAATTCCAACTCCCCCTTACTTAAATACTCCTGGGATTTTTTATCCTCACTACCTTTATCTTCTTGGAATAGTCCCAGTTTATTCTTGATCGTAGTAACAGCACCACGCCGCCGTAATTCATCGGCATTAATGTTTTTTGCGATACGATCCGCCAAACGGTCATGCATGATCTCAAAGCGTTCCTCCGTTGTTTTGGCATATTTAAGGCGGTTGATCACGCGACTTTCCGGACTAGCAAATTCATCCAAACAAGCCTGCACAAACTCACGGGAGATTCCTGTCCTTGCCGTTTGCAGTTCTAGGTGAATTTCCTGGGTACTCCGACTGCGTTTGGTCCCTTGATCAGTTACCATTTGATAAAGAATCAGCATGGCGGGATTTCCTCCTCCGCGTAGTTCTTCTGGGAAATTCTTCAATAGCTTGCTGGATACTCGATCCACCTGTCCATCCAGGAATTCCGTCAGTACATTATCCAACTTATTCTCGATCACGAAGGGCTTATCGATCTGGATATAATTACGTTGACCCGCCCTCGCTCTATCTTCCTGATACAATCGATCATTATATACTTGCAGGGTAGTGAGGTCTACTTCCCCACGATCATCTAGTAAATTTTTAAAAATCTGCTGGGAGGCTCCTTGTTTCAATTCAAACTTATTATGCCCTGGATATTCAGCCGTCCACATCCCTTCAATTACCTGCAAAAGTTGCTCCTCCCGCATTTTCTCTACCCGAAACCGGTATTCAAAAAGGAAAGGAAACATCTTCTCATAGCGGTAAAAGTGGGCAATGTATTCCTCTCGGGTAACGATGATAATCTTACAGAACAAGTCTTCTGAAAAAAGCTCCAGCTCCTTGAGGGTCTGAAAAAACTCATCTTGCTCGGCTTTCTCTCCCAACGTGAATATTTCTTCAAATTGATCTAGAATCAAATAGATGGGGACATAAGAAAGATGAAAAACAGCCTTAATTAAATCTCGTAGGTTGTCAAAGGTTTCTGGTTCTGGCATCGGGTCATCCGGATACCAGGCGGCTTGTTGCTCCTGGTGAGCCTTGAAGCGTTCCTGATAAATTTCATAGAGTCGTTCACGAATCGGTCCAAGAAAATCGTCCTCTCTCCGAATGACCAATGGCATCCAATCTCTAGGAGAAAACATACTCTGCAAGCCACACTTGATCAAACTTGTCTTACCAGTACCAGAGGCCCCGTAAACCATCATAAATTTTGACCGCATCAGCGCATCGTACAATTGACGAGTCTCTTTATCTCGACCGAAGTAATAGTCACTATCCTTTTTGTCATAGGACTGGAGCAGTTGGAAGGGACTTAATGGTGGTATATGAGTCATTTCGCTTGTGATTGTCTTTGTGTTAAAAGGAAATCCATATCCGTTCTAATCTGCTTGAGGTATATCTACCTCCAGTTGCTGTAATTGCTCATAGATGCGTTCAAATCGTTCCAAATCAGCAGGAGATGCCTCCAAATGATCAGGCAAAACAGCTCCATAGGGATCAATGACTAACTCATTGTCCTTATCAAAGGCATATTTATGATTGATATCTTTATCGATATAATGGAAGACATATTTCTTGTCATAACCATCGGCTTGATAGTGGTCCAAAACAAATACGGCAGGATAGTTGGTCGTACTATTTCCGATAAAGGAACTGCGATCGAGGTAAAAAGGAGAAAGGTTAATGGCATCGTCCAAATTATCGCCTCCCGCTTGTCGAGCAGTCAACAACAAACAGTAATTGTCGGTCGCCGTAGCTCGCTCCGTCATAGAAGTCGTCAATTGACTGAAAGCCGCATGCAAAGAAATCGTATAATGGGAGTAGGGTGTCTCGGCAGCTAGATTACGAACCTTATCTACCACAATCGACCGAACCGTATGCAATTTGTATTGAGTAAGGAAAAGAGCAGCCTTAAGAAAACGAGCAAATATGGCTTCCGCTTCCAGCACCAAATCTTTCAATCCGCCCGCCTTTTCGGCCGACCTTGTACTCACCAGCGCATCAAAGCGCTGTCTCTTATACACATCTCCGAGCCCACGAGACCGAGGCTGATCTC
>CAJXUM010000414.1 GCA_913060855.1 uncultured Lewinella sp.
ACTATCCTCTTCGTCGGCAGCGTCAGATGTGTATAAGAGACAGAGACGATGAGACGGATGCCGTAATTAAAGCCGTCGAAAAGGCGCAAGGGTTACGTATTTTGACTACAGACGTAACGCCTAGGAAATTTTATGATGAAGCCAAAGCCAAAATCGACACCAAGGAATACGAACTACTCATGACTGTTCGGAGTAAGGATGGTGATAATGTGGAATTCCTGGGCAAACACAATGGCGATGCGATAGAAGAGCTCCTCTTACTATCTATTGGCGAAGAAAAATTTGTACTCCTCAGCCTAGTGGGCCTATTAGATTTAGCACACATTTCCAAGATTGCGGAAGAGATTGAAGAGTAAGTTGACTCATACCACTTCTCTCTCCTATCGAAGAACATAAGATTAAAGTACGATGCTATTCCAGCACCTACCATATACCTTTTCAACTGCTGCGAACCCCAGTAATCACCCTTCGCAGTCCTAAAACTAACAATCATCATGAAAAAGTTGTTATTCCAGTTGGCCTTAGCGGCCCTACCCTTCCTATGCATTGCCCAAAATAAAGCCGTTGCCGAATTCTATCAAAAGTATAGCCAAGAGGACAATCTACTCGATATCAAATTATCGGGAGGACTCTTAAATCTGGTGGCTAATAAGATGGCAGAAGATGGCGATAAGAAGGTTATCCGAAAAATATCCGCCATTCGCGTATTGGTCATGGAGGAAGGAAACAAGGTCAAGAAAGAAGACTATAATAGCCTGCTTCGCTCCGCCAAAAGCGACGCCTACGAAGCACTCATAAAAGTAAGAGATGGCCAAGATCACATCGAGATTCTGGTAAGAGAAAAGAACAACGCCATTACCAATGTTCTTTTGTTGGTCAATGGCCAAGACAACTTCATTATGCTCAGCCTAGAAGGCAGTCTGCAATTCAGTGATTTGAATGATATCGACTTGAATGTCGACGGCGGAAGCTTCTTCAAAAAGATTCCTGAAAAAAGGAAGCGCGGTGTTTAAAAGCTTCTTTTATCTTTGGCGGCTCATCAGTCTCTTTAAAAAATGCTATTAGAAGCCTGTGTCGAAAATTTGGCAGAAGCCATCCTTGCCGAAAAAAACGGAGCCCATCGACTTGAACTTTGTAGTCGTCTCGACTTGGATGGCTTGAGTCCGGGCAAAGAGCTAGCGCAAGCTGTGATTCAAGCCGTCAATATACCGGTGAAAGTAATGATCCGTCATCGAGGCGGAGATTTTCACTATACACCTGCAGAAGTAGATGCTTTAGAAAAAGAAATCCTGGACGCTCGTAGCTGGGGCGTCCAGGGTATCGTCATCGGTTTATTGGATGAAAAAGGCGAAGTGGAAGTAACTCATACGACTCGGTTAGCCTTGGCGGCAGGGCCACTTTCCGTGACTTACCATAAAGCGATTGATGAAACACCCGATCTCATCCGAAGTTTGCAAACCCTCCAAGCTATTCCTGGCGTAGATGCCATCCTCACCTCTGGTGGGGCGCCCACAGCTGATGCGGGGCAAGCCACTTTAATCCAAATGATCCAACTAGCACCGCCGCATCTTCAGATTATACCGGCTGGCCGTATTACGGCGGATAATATCGATGCTATACATGGGATCCTTGGCACGTCTGAATACCATGGTCGGCGGATTGTGGGGGAATTGGAGGGGTAAACGGGGCGAGTGCGGGGTGTCGGTTGGAAACCGAACACCAACGGCAGAGAGGGGTGCAGGTCGGAGACGCTGCACCGGCGGCAAAGAGAGGTGCAGGTTGGAAACCTTGCACCAACGGCGACGGGCGTGGCTGCATCGGCGGCGTGAGGGTGCAGGTTGGAAACCGAACACCAACGGGGGCGAGTGCGGTGTGCAGGTTGGAAACCTTGCACCAACGGCGAAGGATGTGGCTACGAGGGAACCAGGTTATCGATCTAATTGCCTTTGTTGACGCAAACGTTGGCTGAGGGAAGCTACTAAGGCTTTATTTTCTTCTTTTTCAGCGATATTAATCGTTTCATCGGGATCATTTTGGTGATCATAAAGCATTCTGGCTACAGACTTTTCCTCGGCATCAAACCATTCTGTATATAGGTATCGGTCTGTTTTAATGGCATCTGATTTTTTCCAGCGACAAAAGAGGGCATCTTTTCCTTTACCAGCAGGATCATCCAATAAGCCCACAAAACTATTGCCTTGTAAGTGTCCCGGAAGCGGTAAACCTGATAGTTCAACCAAACTAGGATACACGTCTATAAATTCGGTCAAGGCCTTGATGCGCTGCCCTCCTTTTTTGCCTGGCACTCTTAGCAATAAAGGCGTTTGCATAGCCACATTGAAAGTCGAATGTTTACACCACAAACCATGATCGCCCAAACTCCAGCCATGATCACCCCACAATATCACAATCGTGTTTTGGTCCATCCCATTTGCTTTTAAGCCTTCCAATACTCGACCAATCATCGCATCGACATAGGTAACACAGGCATAATACCCGCGAATCAATTGCTTAGCCGTACTGTCTGGCACAGCACCTGCTTGGGGCATATTATTGTAGTGACGGAGTTCTCCAAAACTATGATGGCTTTGAACCGGGGCTTCCGCTGGATAGTCCCTGAAGCCCGCTAGTGAAATGGAATCGGTAGGATAAAGGTCCCAGTATTTCTGAGGAGCGTTGAAAGGGAGGTGAGGCTTGAGGAAACCCAATGCCATGAAGAAGGGGCTGGTATCTTGGCTGAGTTGTCCTAGCTTCCTCAGGGCTCGCTCAGCGATTTTCCCATCAAAATAAGTTGTATCTGTTACCGAGGCGTACTCATAGGCCGGGCCTCGCAAGGGGCTATCGTCATTATCCATTTCTATATGCGCTGGTACCTGGTAGTCTCGCCAGCTTCCACCGCCGGGCGTATCCATTTGGGGATGCCAGGGTGTATCTGTCCAGCTCTCCGATCGATCATTCCGATGATGAAAAATCTTGCCATAGCTGAAGGTCTCATAGCCATTCTGCTTAAAATGTTGCGGTAGGGTAATAACATCGGGTGCTTCATCTGCTACCCTGGTCTTATAATCCAGAAAACGATCGGGTGTTGGTCTTAATCCGGTTAATATACTTGCCCTTGAAGCACCGCATACAGGGACATTACAATAAGCTCGTTCGAAGAGAAAACCTTCCGAAGCCAGTCGGTCCAAATTTGGAGATTGGATCTGTGTTTTTCCGTAACAATTCAGCTCAGGTCGTAGGTCATCCACAGCAATAAATAGAATATTGGGTCGCTGAATAGAAGTAGATTCAGGGGCCGGCTGATGATGGCAGGCTATAAGACTAAAAATAGTCACGAGTAGTGTTGACTGCAGTAAGTTGGTTTTCATATTAACAATAGACTTTATTATGAAATAATTTGTAAGGAGCTAAATTATCTTTTGCAGCAAACCTTCGTTCTTCATCAGTCGCGTAGCTTATGGCTATCCCGCCTGGCGGCCCGACAGGTGCTCCTTCTTCGGGCCTCGTCTTGCTGCAAAATCTTAATCCCCATCCCTATACACCCCATTTCATAATAAAGTCTAATCTACGAAATCTCTTTTTGATTCTCCTACTTTGGCCATCGAATAGGCAGCGATCCCAGTTATACACTCGATCATTTTGTCTTTCTTATCTAGCAATTTTTCCCAGCCCACATTAGGCCCTTTCTATTTTCTTCTTTAAGTTTACCAATAGACTTTATCTATATCCCTCAGTAGAGCTAAAAAATTGCTTTTTACCTCCTTTAAGCGTCCTAGCATAAAGTCTATTGAACTAGTAAAACAAAAGTAATGTTAAAACCAATCGTCTTATTTTTTTGTCTGGCGCCATTGACATTAATGGCACAATTCACTTACCCACAGCCGCCTGCGACAGCAGCCACTGATCGGGTAGAAAGTTTTTCACAACGTAAACAATTAGAAGAAGCATCGATCATAAACGGGGTCAAGTTTCGTTCTGTCGGCCCTAGTGTATTCAGTGGACGGGTGTCTGAAATAGCGGTATCTCCGACCGACCCTACTCATTTCTATGTGGCTTATTCTTCTGGTGGCTTAATGAAGACCGAAAATAATGGGACCACTTTTACGCCATTATTTGACCAGGAGATGGTCATAACTACCGGAGCGGTAGCGGTGGATTGGAAAAATGATATCATTTGGCTCGGCACCGGTGAGGTCAACTCAAGTCGCTCATCCTATGCCGGATCAGGTATGTACAAAAGTACAGATGGTGGCAAAAACTGGCAACATATCGGTTTGGAGGATAGTCATCATATTGGCCGGATTATATTACATCCTAAGGATCCAAACACAGCTTGGGTAGCTGTCTTAGGTCATTTATATTCTCCGAATAAGGAACGAGGAATCTATAAAACGACAGACGGCGGAAAGTCATGGAAACAAACACTCTTCGTCGATGAAAATAGTGGCGCAGTTGATTTGATGATCGATACTAAAAATCCGAAAGTTCTTTACGCGGCTACCTGGCAACGCGATCGACGAGCCTGGGACTTCCTAGAGGCTGGCGAAGGTTCTGGTATTTACAAAAGTACAGATGGTGGTAATAAATGGAAATTGATTTCCACCGCTGCTAGTGGCCTACCTACAGGAAAAGGCATGGGGAGAATTGGATTAAGTATGGCTTATCATAAAGGTAAGGCCGTGCTCTATACCGCCATTGACAACTACAATCGACGCCCAAAGGAAGAGCCCAAAGAAGATGTCCTGACCAAAGATATGCTTCGTGACATGAGCAAGGAAGATTTTTTGAAACTAGAGGCCTATAAAGTTAAGGATTACTTGCAGCAGAATCGTATCCCGAGAACGTATACTGCAGATAAGGTGATGAAGATGATCGAAGCGGATAAGATTACGCCAAAAACCTTGGTAGAGTACACCGAAGATGCGAATAGTCTACTTTTTGAAACCCAAGTTATTGGACTAGAAGTATATCGATCAGAGAATGGAGGTAAAACCTGGACGAAAGCCAACGAAGACTATGTGTCGGCGTATAGCTCATATGGTTACTACTTTGGAGAAATACGCGTGGCACCCTATGATGCCAATAAGGTATATGTAATGGGTGTTCCCGTGCTTCGATCAGACGATGGGGGTAAAACCTTTAAATCGATAGGCGGTTCCAATGTCCATTCTGATCACCACGAACTCTGGATCAATCCCAATCGCAAGGGACATATTATCAACGGTAATGACGGGGGTATCAATATCTCATATGACGATGGTGAAAGTTGGATCAAATGTAATTCTGAGCCGCTAGGTCAGTTCTACTATGTCGCCGTTGACATGGCTAAGCCTTACAATATCTATGGTGGCTTACAAGACAATGGAGTTTGGATGGGACCTAGTACCTATCAGGCTAGCACCAGATGGCAAGGAAGTGGCCAATATCCTTTCAAATCTATTATGGGAGGAGATGGTATGCAGGTGGCTGTAGATACCCGAGATAATGCAACCGTGTATACCGGCTCACAGTTTGGTAATTACTATCGACTCAATACGCGATCAGGGAAAAGAAAGTCGATCACACCTAAACCAGCGCTGGATCAACGCCCGTATCGTTGGAATTGGCAAACGCCTATTCATTTATCTGTGCACAATCAGGACATTTTATACATGGCTTCAGAAAGGCTCCATCGATCCTTCAACCAGGGCGATGATTTTGAAGCGATATCTGGGGACCTCACGACCGGCGGAAGAAAAGGAGATGTTGCTTTTTCTACATTAAGTACGATTCATGAATCTCCACTCACATTCGGCTTACTGTATGTAGGCTCAGATGATGGCTTGGTACATGTCTCTAAAGATGGCGGTGTGAGCTGGGAAAACATCACGGCTGGCTTACCCAAAGACATGTGGGTAAGTAGAATTCAAGCTTCCGCCTTTGAAAAAGGTCGTGTTTACGCGGTTTTAAATGGCTACCGTTGGGATAATTTTGATGCGATGGCCTACATGTCTGAGGACTATGGAAAAACCTGGACAAAAATCGGCAAAGACTTACCGCTAGAACCACTCAACGTGATCAAGGAAGATCCTTCCAATGCTGATATTCTATATGTCCTGTCTCTTATACACATCTGACGCTGCCGACGAAGAGGAT
>CAJXUM010000415.1 GCA_913060855.1 uncultured Lewinella sp.
AGATCAGCCTCGGTCTCGTGGGCTCGGAGATGTGTATAAGAGACAGGTGCTATACGGCTTGATCTTTACGGCACTAACAACGGTCTATGTGGTGAAGGGAGGAATGTTCAGTGTAGTATTCACGGAGGTGCTACAGTACGCTATTATGACTGTTGCTAGTATCGCTATCGGTATTATTGCGATGCAACAGGTCTCTCCGGAAATGCTCGCCGATTTTATACCCAATGGCTGGGGAAATATCTTCTTTGGTTGGAAATTGGACCTCGACTGGACGAATCTCATGGCTTCGGCCAATGACAAGATATCAGCTGATGGCTGGGAGTTGTTTTCCATCTTCTTTATGATGGTATTAATGAAAGGGATCCTGCAAAGTTTGGCTGGGCCCGCCCCCAATTATGACATGCAGCGGGTGCTATCCACGAGATCACCCAAGGATGCGGCAAAAATGAGTGGATTTGTCAATGTCGTACTGCTTTTTCCACGCTATATGCTGATCACTGGCTTGACGATACTGGCTTTGGTTTTCTTTAGTGGGGAGTTGGATTCGATGGGAGCAGATGTAGATTTTGAACAAATATTACCTTTTGCCATTAAGAACTTTGTACCCGTTGGGTTAATGGGGTTATTGATTGCTGGTTTATTGGCTGCTTTCATGTCCTCCTTTGCCGCAACGGTTAATGCAGCCCCCGCTTATTTAGTAAATGATATTTACAAGCGATATTTCAATGATAAAGCTTCGGATAAGACCTATATCAACATGAGTTACCTCTGCTCTATCGGAGTGGTCGTAGTAGGAACGCTCTTTGGTTTTGCCCTCGATTCTCTCAATAGTATCATCGATTGGCTCGTTGCTGCGCTATTTGGTGGTTATACAGCAGCCAACCTGCTGAAATGGTATTGGTGGCGATTCAATAGTTATGGTTATTTCTGGGGAATGGTGGCAGGTATTGTGGCAGCAATGGTATTACCCACCTTGCTACCTGGATTCACGGCCTTAGAAGCTTTTCCGGTTAACCTAGCGCTGTCTTTAGCGGCTTGCTTTATTGGTAGTTGGTTGACACCACCCGATGATGAGGAAGTGTTGAAGCAGTTTTATAGAAAAACACGCCCTTGGGGCTTTTGGAAACCGATCCGTGAAAAGCTCTTGATCGATTATCCGGATTTGGAAGCGAATAATGATTTTGGTCGAGATATGTTGAATGTAGTGGTGGGAATAATATGGCAAACCGCGATAACGGCTTCTCCTATTTTTATGGTTATCCAAGATTTTAATAAAATGTGGATGAGCTTGGCTGTTGTGGCTATCTGTTCGGTGATATTAAAATATAGCTGGTATGACCGTATAGAAGATTATCCAGCAGATTTAGGATTGAATCAATAAGTGTGAATAATAAAGGATTTTTTAATGATAACGACTATTTTAAGTACTGCCTTTCGGCAAAAAATTGAACGTATTGTTAGACAACATGAAAGTTTGATTGCGCGAAAGAATGAAGTAATGAGTGAGGGGAATGGTATTTATGCCCGGTGGAAATACCCCGTGTTGACGGCTGAGCATGCACCCATTTTTTGGCGTTATGACTTAAATGAATCTTCCAACCCGCATTTGATGGAGCGGCAAGGGATCAATGCGGCCTTCAATGCAGGAGCCATCTACTGGCAAGGCAAATACCTACTCGTAGCTCGGGTAGAAGGCGATGATCGAAAGTCCTTCTTTGCAGTAGCCGAAAGCCCCAATGGCGTGGATCAGTTTCGATTTTGGGATTATCCCATTACTATGCCTGAAACAGAAGAGCCTGATACGAACGTGTATGATATGCGGTTGACCGCTCATGAGGATGGTTGGATATATGGCCTTTTTTGTACAGAACGGAAAGATAAAACCCAGCCTAATAATACTTCTGCGGCAGAAGCGCAATGCGGGATTGCTAGAACCAAAGATCTTATTGAATGGGAACGCTTGCCGGATTTGATCACCTATTCTGGACAGCAACGAAATGTAGTACTGCACCCTGAATTTGTAAACGGAAAATATGCATTATATACTCGCCCGCAAGATGGATTTATCAGCGTAGGTGGTGGTGGTGGTATTGGTTGGGGACTGACTGATAGCATGGAATGTGCGGAAGTAAAAGAAGAGGTAATTGTAGATACCAAGGTATATCACACCATCAAGGAAGTAAAAAATGGACAAGGTCCGCCACCTATTAAGACGGACCGAGGCTGGCTACATTTGGCCCATGGAGTGAGGAATACAGCTGCTGGATTACGTTATGTATTGTATGTGTTCCTGACTGAACTCGATCGCCCTTGGATAGTCACGCATGCACCAGCCGGTTATTTTATATCGCCAAAGGGAGAAGAGAGAGTAGGAGATGTCTCCAATGTTGTATTCAGTAATGGATGGATTGTTAATGAGAAGGAACAGGTCTTTATCTATTATGCTTCATCCGATACACGTATGCATGTAGCTACTTCTACAGTCGACAAACTGCTGGATTATGTGCTGAATACTCCATCGGATGGTCTCCGTTCAGCAGCTAGTGTTGAACAGCGCAAAAGGCTAATCGAACAAAACCTGGCTCTTCTACAACAAATGAGTAAGTAATAGTGACCCCTCAGATAGACCCTATCGTGGATATAAAACAGTTTAATTCAGAAGTAGCAGAAGAACTGATTCGCTTATTGGATTGGTGGGCAGAGAAAATGCCTGATTCCGAACATGGCGGGTTTTATGGCCGGATAGACAGTTTCGGTAAGCTATATCCCAAGGCGGATAAGGCTATTATTTTGAATAGTAGAATTCTCTGGAGTTTCTCCGCTGCGGGTAATTTAATTCCTTCTGAGCGTTATCGCCAGCTGGCAGATCGTGCTTTCACTTATATCTGCCAATATTTTGTGGATGAACAAGAAGGCGGGGTCTATTGGATGTTGAATCACTTAGGAGAGGTCGTGCAGTCGCGCAAGCAAGTTTACGCCCAAGCTTTTACTATTTATGCCTTTGCCGAATACTACTTGTATACGGATAATGACGAAGCGCTAGATGCAGCTTTAGGTATTTTTGACTTACTAGAGCAACACAGCTTGGATACTACTCATGATGGATATTTTGAGGCTTTTGGGAGAGATTGGCGCCCTATTACTGATCTTCGACTAAGTGACAAAGATGCTAATGAGGCCAAAACAATGAATACACATCTCCATGTATTGGAAGCCTACACTACACTTTTTAGGGTGTCAAATAATGAAAGGGTAGGCGCGGCCTTAAAACGCTTAGTGAAATGCTTTTTAGATCGCTTTGTTGATGCGAATACAGGGCATTTACACCTTTTTTTCGATGAACATTGGGTGTTGAAATCTGATATTGTTTCCTATGGACATGATATAGAAGCGAGTTGGTTATTAATGGAAGCGGTCGAATTACTAGATGATCCATCATTATTGAAACAAGCCGAAGACCTTGCCCTAAAACTCGCCAAAGTGACCTTATCGGAAGGTGTAGATGAAGATGGAGCTATTTGTAATGAAACACAGGAAGATGGAGTACTAGATACGGACAAGCACTGGTGGCCACAAGCAGAGGCTGTTGTCGGTTTTTGGAATGCTTGGCAGTTGTCAAAAGAAGAAGCTTATCAGGAAGTCGCCTGGAATACTTGGGGGTATATCAAACAATCCATTATCGATGAAGAGCATGGCGAATGGCATTGGGGGCGCACAGCAGATCACCAACTCATGGATAAACAGAATAAAGCCGGCCCTTGGAAAGCACCCTACCACAATAGTCGGATGTGTATAGAAATGATAAAAAGGACATTAATCATTTCATAGGCGCTATAATCAATCCTTTTAGCAGGTTTTTGCCTTCCGATTCTTTCTTTCTCAAGATTTATGGATAATTTTAGGATATATAATATTTTTTTGTGAATACAATTTAACTAAATACCAGAATCCATAAGGTGCCTAAACATGGAGTAATACTATTACTCGTAAGTCTTATACAAGCAGTCGGTTTTAGCCAAAACATGATCATTGATAGCCTGGAATCACTATATAGCCAGGCAACTGACCGACAAGTCAAAGTGGATCTCCTAATTGGATTGGGGGAAGCTTACCAAGAGTATGATTATCCGAAAGCTCTGGCCCTGGGCTATGACGCGCTTTCGATAGCCAAATCTATCGCTTACCAAGAAGGCGTTTTTTATGCTTATAACACCATTAGTACAGCCTACAATGGCATTGGACCAATAGATAGTGCCTATTTGTATAATCGACTGGGGCTGGATTTGGCGCTTGAAATGAATGAGCCTTTCTCTTTGGCTATCGCCAAAAATAACATGGGAATTTACTACCTCAATCAAGGCAACTATCCTTTGTCATTGCAATATTTCCAAGAGGCACTTGAACATGATCGTAATACAGGAGAATATGTTGACCCAACTGGGGTGTATGCCAATATTGGAATTTTACATGAGGAGATGGGAGATACGGAGAAGGCCATCGAGTATTATTTGAAATCAGCCGATGCGGCACTCGCCTTTGATGACAAGGCGAGTATCGCTTATGCCTATTTAGATTATGGATATGTAGATGCGATGCAGGGTAAAAGGGAAAGTGCCATGCAGCATTATGAAAACGCCCTTGCGCTCTATCGGGAACTCAATCATGCTAGCAGGGAGGCTGAAACATTGTACTACATTGGAGAAATCCATTTAGAGGAGGGAAAATATGAACAGGCACTTTCTTACCAAGAAGAAGCCTTAGCTATTTATGAGCGTATTCAGTCCGTCGAAGATGTTCCAAGTATGTATTCAATCATTGCGGGGATATATAAAGAAATGGGGGATACCCAACAGGCTATTTCATATTACCAAGAAGCTATAAGCCGAGCTAAGAAAACTGGCCTCACGTCTTTGCTGCCTAGCTTGTTTAAGGAACTATCGCTAACTTATGTCGCTGCCGATAATTACCGACAAGCCTATGAATATGAAGGGATGTTTCGCACTTGGCAGGATAGCTTTGTGAATTCGGCCACAAAAGAAAGGATTGCTAAACTAGAAACGACTTACGAGTTGCAAGTCCAAGAAGCTGAGAATAAGAAACTGAATGAACAACAGGAACAACAAAGGGTAATCTTACGGCAGCGTACACTTATAGCCATCGCTGCTAGTTTGATTACCATCCTCGTCTTCTTCATTGCTATTATTCAGTATCGTGCCAATCGGCAGAAAGCAGTACTCAATCGCAACCTAGAACAGAAAGTTAAGGAAAGGACAGTTGCCTTAGCTGCTGCCAATCAGAAGCTCCTAGAGTCCAATGATGAATTGGAACGCTTTACTTTTATTGCTTCTCATGACTTAAAAGAGCCACTGAGAAATATTACCAGTTTTATTAACCTGATTCAGAAAAAACTAAAAGATAGTACAGATCCTGATCTCAATGAATACATGGGATTCGTGGTGAGAAATACACGCCAATTGTATGGTCTGGTAGAAGATATTCTTACCCATTCACGGGTAGAGGCTAATCGTAGGAAGACTAGCGAAAAAGTAGATTTAAATTTACTTTTATTAGATATTCGAATGGGGTTGAATCGAACGCTGGAGGAAAAAAATGCAGTGGTACAGGCTGCCGAACTACCTCCGGTGCTAGGATATCGATCAGAGCTTTTCCTATTACTGAAAAACCTGATTGAGAATGGACTGAAGTATAATGAGTCTGCTCAACCTACGATCAAAATAGACTGTAAGACAAAAGAAGAGCAATTGCAGTTTTCTGTGGCGGATAATGGGATTGGAATCGATCCCTCTTACCACGATCGCATCTTTGAAATGTTTACCCGCCTTAATAACCGTAGCAAATACCAGGGATACGGCATTGGATTGGCTACCTGCAGGAAAATTGTTCAAAAGTACAAAGGTGAAATGTGGGTCGAAAGCCAAGAAGGGCAGGGTAGTACCTTCTTTTTTACCTTACCGAAGT
Organism: uncultured Lewinella sp.; assembly: GCA_913060855.1. Lineage (GTDB taxonomy): Bacteria > Bacteroidota > Bacteroidia > Chitinophagales > Saprospiraceae > DT-111. Next base: position 5,980 of record CAJXUM010000415.1, read on the forward strand.
TAGAAGCTTAATAGTGAAGTTGTTTTAAAATAGATAGATGATTTAGTTGCAGGTCATTGAAATACAATACTTCAGCTATTTTTCCAACCGTACTTTACAAGTACGCTTCTCTAAATGAGCTTCGTCTTGTATTCCAAGCCCTTAC
>CAJXUM010000416.1 GCA_913060855.1 uncultured Lewinella sp.
GAGATCAGCCTCGGTCTCGTGGGCTCGGAGATGTGTATAAGAGACAGGGACAACGAGTCACCATCATACCCACCGGCCGATTGTTTTATCTCAACTTTGAAGGTTTACGCCCCGATGCTTCTCCGCGAAGCTATCTGATTTATGATTATACGATTTCTTACGCTTTGTCCCTGACCTTACTTTTTTCGGAAGAAGGTCAAGCTGGCACAGGGCCGATTATCGCAGTGGCTCCTGGTTTTGAAGATGAAATCAAATTACAATATAAACAACAATTGGACTCGCTAGAGTCGATAGATGAAGCCTACCTTAGCACGGTACGGCAGCCTTGGTCCTTGAAATTAGCGAACCGGCTAAAAGATCAATTTGCTTACGAAGTCTACATTGGGCTGGCTGCCACCGAATCTAAGATCAAAGCCAATATTCAACATGGGAATGTGCTTTATTTTGGCACCCATGCTATTGCCAATGCCTCCGATCCTTTGCGTTCAAAATTGGTCCTGGCCAAGGAAGTGGGTCCGCAAGTAGAAGATGGCTATTTGCATGCTTATGAATTATATGGCTTGGATTTACAAGCAGAGTTGGCCGTCTTAAATGCCTGCGAAAGTGGAGTGGGCAACTTGCAGAAAGGAGAAGGCATGATCTCTTTGGCCTATAGCTTACACTATGCAGGCTGCCTTAGTACGGTCATGTCTCTTTGGAAGGTCGACGAAAAAGTAAATACGCAGATCACGCAAAACTTTCTACAATACCTCGATGATGGGCTGCCTAAAAGTGAGGCCCTACGACAAGCGAAATTGGATGTACTTAATACAGCTACTGGTGATTTACAACATCCATTCTATTGGGGAGGGATGGTACTAATGGGGAAGGACGGCCCATTAGTATTCCAGCAAAATAATAGGCCTTGGTTTATGGCAGCTGGAGCTCTTATGATTCTGTTGCTGCTAGGCTACGTACTTAAATCCAGGTTTTCCTCCTCTCCTACTCTTTCTGAATAGATGGCTCTCACTTTCCCTTCATTTTCCTTTATTAAACGTCTCAAATCCTTAATCTGAGGTTAATTTGGTTTTCTTTTCGTTAAGTAGCGTTAAAAAATGGGGGGGTTGGTCGAAAAATTACATCCTCTAATTGAAAAAAGCATCATTTTTGAAAAACCCCAGTACCTAATGATGCCCATTTGCTCACATTCTAAACGTATGACGATGAAGACCAGAATTTTCTCACTAGCCATTGCTTTACTCACTACGCTTTCTTTGTTTGGCCAACGACAAGAAACCTTGTTCAATAATACGGAAACCTTCTTCTCAGGAATTTGGGGTGGAACGACCCTCAATTATAGTGTTTTTGATAATGATTGGGCCTTTTCTCGTGGCGGTTATATCGGACTTGAATTTGGCCGATCCTTCGTATTAGGCTATAGTCACCTCGACCTAAAAGAAGATATTACCATTGGTCCAGATGATGCTCGTTTTGATTTAAAATTGAACGGTTTCCTCTTCGCTATTAAGCCTTATTCTCGCCGAGTAATTCACCCTCGCATCAATATTGTAACGGGTAGAGGACGCATCAGAATGGAAGATGGCGATCGAGATCGTGTCTTTGTATTCCAACCTTCTGCTGGTATCGAAATGAATGTATTTACCTGGTTCCATGTTGGACTCGACGGTGGCTACCGTTTTATCTCTGATGCAGAGGTTGGCGGTTTATCTAATAGTGACTTCTCGACTCCTTTTGCACAGGTGGAGTTTCGGTTTGGGATTTCTTGGTAAATCTAGGACGGGACAGGTGCAGGTTGGAAACCTTGCACCAACGGCTATGGATGCTCGATCTCACCTTTGACAGGGATGCAGCCGTGCGCTGATTCCCCTTCAGGGGACTAAGGGGCGTGGGATTGGAAGTCAGGTGCAGGTTGGAAACCTTGCACCAGCGGCGGAAACGATAGCCGCACCTTTTGATTTTGATTCCCATTATGATTTTGACTAAAAAGAGAACAGGGCCAGTTTCATCGTTGATGAATTGGCCCTGTTTCGTATTTTCAATCCAAATCGCCTACTGAAATCATTTCAGTTTTATCATTTTCCTGGTAGCAGTGTATTCTCCGACAGCCAAGGTATAGAACAAGGTTCCTTTGGCTGCCAGGTCCTCTCTCTTAAGCATGATCTGGTTGTCACCTTGAACAAAATCAGCAGTGATCTGCTTGATGATTTTGCCGGTCACGTCTTGGATACTGATTGTGCCTTCTCCTGCAGATGGGAGGTAGAATCTAATCGTAGTTTCATCTAGGAAAGGGTTGGGTTGATTTTGATAGAGTTCAAAATCGACTTTCGCGACTTTCCCGGTATTAAATTGAATACCCAATGACAGCTTGTCGCCATTTTGATGATAGGCCTCTGAAGGTGTGATTCGGGAGGTCAAGCTTAGTTGTTTGCTTAATTGGGCATCCGCTTTAGCGCTTATAATCAGTGTAAATAGTATTTCATCAGGCTTCGCCGTATCGTTCCATGAAGTAGTCAGTAGTCCTTGTGATAATAGTTGCTGGCCAAAGTTTTCTGCTTTCACCCGGCCATACTTGATATCCAATAATTCTATCGCAGTTCCTAGCCTAAAGGTACCTTGGTAGCCGAGCACATTAATAATGTCTTTGGCTTTAAAATCGACTTCATAAATTTGTCCTGCTTCTAGTTCTATCTCTTCCGTCTCGAGTACAAAACCGCCTTCGTTTCGATCATCGATAGTCATTAGATTATTGGCTCGAGCAGTCGCGTTGACATCTCCTATCTTGACGCCAAAGAATTTCGCTAATGCATCTCCTTCTAGGTCATTGAAGGATTTGATTTCGGGGAATGCTTCAAGCCATGGATTTTTCTCATCAGGGAAATCGTATTCTGCATCTACAAAGCGCCAGCTTGTGTTATTGACAAAGCCTTCTGTTATCCCTAGTATGTTTTGACGGACGATAATCATATCCAAAGTGGTAATGCTTCCACTATTGTTGATATCAGCCGCAATCATCTTATAAGGAGAGGCTAATCGGCCAATCCCTAGAATGTGTTTGCTAATTAAGACGATATCCAATGTAGAAACGCCATTGAGATAATCTTCATCCAGTTGCGGTGCAATAGAATAATCGTTGACCGGTAGATTAATGAATTCAAAATATCCATCATTCACGGTCATCACTGTTCCGTCCCTAAATCCATTGAGGGAAACTTCTACGCCATTCACTGGAATATCTTCTTCCGTTGTAATCATTCCTGCGAGTCGTCCTTCAGCATCGATACATTGATCATTAAAATCTTGTACCAAGATGTATGTTTCACAGTAATCGTGATTGCCAGCTTCGTCCCAGGCGTGAATTTCCACGATCGTAGTCGGATCATTTTCGCAAGTAAGAATTAGGCCTGTACTACTTCGATCGACAGCCTGACCAGAGATATTAATGGAATAAGCGTTGACCAGCGGATTTCCATTGGTATCGACCTCAGGTCCTTGGCCGTTGCAGTCATAGATTGGGCTAGCAATAAAATCGGAAGCCCAAATCGCTGCCGCCGCCGGGTCTGGATCTCCGTCATTATCAGCATCCGTTCCTGGCTCAGTCCTGGCTAGTTCTATCGCCAAACCGTTGATACAAACTGGAGCTGGTGCTTTGGCATCCACTACTTCGAAGATGATTAAGTCTACAGATTCATTACCACAACCATCGGAACCTTGGATCAACAAAGCATGAAGGCCTTGTGGTAGTTCTGCTGCAAAGGTGTAATCCGATGCATCACCCGTTACCGAGGAAGTCATATCCGCATCGGATACAAACTCGGCTTGCGTGAAATTGCTGTCGCTATCTGCATCTACAATAAAGGCATCTAGCCAGACGTGTTGGAGCCCTTCTTCTTCTGTACATTCATCTTCGATGGAGAAATTGATCGTTACTAAACCGTCACAATCGACGTTATCTAATGATTCGAAGGTATCGTAAGCTTCTACCGTAATGACGGGGTCTGCGCTATCGTATACTTTGATTACCTGGGTATATTGCCAGTATCCTCTAGAACCAATGTCTCGGATGTTATCATTAGTAGTAGAATTGTCTTCCTGCCCAGTAATCGGATCTCTATCTGCATTTTGGTCAATGATGTTATTGATCCAATACCCTGATGGATTAGTCAAGCCATCGCAAGTACGTCCTTTTGTGCCAGCTGATGGATTCGTATTCGCCTCATTATTATCTCGATCAAAATAAACGATTCCACCGTTTCGCTGTATTACCCAAACGGCTTCATCCCCAGGATTCCCATCGCAATCTTCGTCTCGACTGACGATTACAGGCGGGGCTTCTCCGTCGTATTCACACCAATTAATGACGCGATAAGTTCGCAAGATCTTATAGCACTCATCGCCAGAAGCAGAGAAGGTCTCATCCTCGACACTTACCGCCAGGATATCACAACCTATCTCTTTGGTTAGAATAGTATCGGGATCAGCTATTCCACAATCTGAGGAGTCATCCGCGGGGAAGCGAATTTCATAATTGTGTACTGCTGTAATCGTAATCAACTGCTGGCAGCTATTAAGTGATGTTAAACCCACTGCATCAGTAGCTGTGAATGAACGTAGGATTGTTCCTGTTCCACAATCGTCAATGGTAATAACTGGCGTATTTTCCGCTACACTTGCTCCTGGGCAATTATCCGCAAAGTCTGCTTCGCCAAATAAATCCTCCAGCAATTCTATTTCATTCGGATCAAAATCATAAGGAAGTTCGGCACAACTGATCGATTTATTATGGGGTGCAACACAGTAAGGATTCAATTTATCTTCAACCGTTACATCCAACCAGCATATATTACTGTTGTCTGCTATCACGATCTCATTACCTACACAATCTTCCGTAGTAATTGAATTTCCTGGGATTCCATCGCCATTGGCATCATCCCATACCCGCATTTCGATTCTTACCGCATCATCGATATCACAGCAGCTGAAGTCTACATAATCACCCCAATCAGAGAATACAGCGGCAATTGTATTGCAATCCTCATCTTCCGTAATCAATCGACGTACTTCGATACGGATAGGTCCGCAATTGTCCCAAGATCCTTCATCGATGTCATCAACGTGTACTCGTGCATAACCTTGACCTCCGATAGAGATGTTCAATTCATCAGCACACACCGCTACTGGCGCTACTTTGTCTACTACTACAAATGGTACCGTAATATCAGTTTGGTTTCCACAACCATCCGTTACCCAGTAGCGGAAGGCATGGCAACCTGTAGGAATTCCACTTACAAAACGGCTTGCACCGTCAGCAATCACTAGGATTGGTGTAGTACCACCTGCTAGGATTTCAGTCGTTACTGACCAAGAAGAAGAACAGTTGTCAGATACACTAGGTAGAGGAACTTCAAAGGACGCTGTACAATCGAATGGTCCAGTAGAGAATTCCAATACATCCAACTCACCATCCCAGTCGTAGTCGGCTGTAGGAGCTACAACGATAGGATCGTCAAAGTCACCTACTTTGATCAACTGCGTATAAGTATCTTGGTGTTCGGTGTCGCACCAGTCAATCACTTTCCAAGTACGAATAAACTTATAGCTATCCTCACAAATCTCGATTAGATCAGAGTCAGAATAGGTAGCAGCTAGGTTACAGTAAGTTTGCGCTAGATTGTGGTCATCGAAGAAAGTCTCCACGTATGGGTATCCACCAGTCTCTAGTGGAGTAGGATGACCATTGGCATCATAATCAAAATCGTCATCACAACTCAACTCGACCACCTCATCTGGTGCAACTACATCATCTAAGTTCGGCTTGCGAACAGTGATGTACTGCGTACAAGAAGCTGTCAAACCAGCACCATCAGTTACCGTAAATACTCGCTTGATTCTTACATCATCACAAGCTTCATCTTCTCCATAAAGTGTTTCTTCATACCAGTCGTAAGCAGCACCTTCACAGTTGTCACCAATCGCTGGCTCACCAGTATACTCTAATGTTCCTAATAATATATCGATATCAGTACATACGAAATCATCGTAACTAACTGGGCATTCGATAGATGGAGCAATATTATCATAAGTAGTGATACTTCCAGTACAGAAGT